>JAEZWM010000091.1 GCA_023443025.1 Bacillota bacterium | reverse complement strand
ATTTCCTTAAATAATTTAAACCATGCACATTCTATCAAAACAAATCCAATCTTATATTATCCTAATTGATTTATATCTTATGGCATAGACGTAGAGGAATTGCCCTCACTTCCATTTCATGTGACTCTAAGTAAAAGGTGGGCAAACGAATTAAACCTTGCAATAACAAGCCAAAATTACAGTACTAGTTTAAGATTCGAAGCTACAGAATCATATCATAAAGCAGGATTATCAAAATTATCCCCTGTGAAAGTATATTGATATAAAAACCATAAATAGTATCTTTAGTATGCCTGACCCGCTTTCTGGATTTTACGTTGCAAATGCAACGTAATTCTAAACCACCTACATTCTACTAATCTAAAGTTATTCGAATATTATCTGTAATGATTTTATACCTTTGACCACGAATATATAAAAAACTACGGAAATCGGAGATTCCCTACTAAACTCACAACACACTACCATTCTTTCACGACAAATTGCCTACAACCGATTAGCACAGCTACAAATTAAACTACTAATTTAATTCTCGCTAAAATTATATTTACATCGTTACAACTAGACTATATAACTCCTTACTGATATAATTAAAAATAGATAGAAATAAAACTAAAGCATCTATCAAATCCAAACACAAAGGAGAACTATAAATAATAATGTACAGATAATCCATTGTAAATTTTAGAGTAGAATACTCAAGGGTTGAAGTCCTTGTATTATTGTGCTTATTTTTATGAGTGGATGGTTTGTATAAGGGTACCTTTGTGTACAATTTTATAGAAATATACTATCCTCTCAAGAACTTTTTTGTGGAGGGTTTTTTTATGTCGGAAATAAAAATAGTAAATTTAAAGAAGTATTATGGAGTAAGGCTGCTTTTGGATATTGATGAGTTGAGTATTCACAGCGGGGAGAAAATAGGTATAGTTGGGGTAAATGGCGTTGGTAAAACTACTCTTTTGGAGATGATAAACGGATCTGAGAGCTATGATGAGGGAAGCATCATGATAAAAAAGGAAACTAATATAGCGTATGTTCCTCAATTAGGACCACCCCTAAATAAAGATATTGGTGGTAAGTATGCTTCCTTTTTTCAGACAAATACAGTGTACAATGACTATATGAGTGGTGGTGAAAAAACCAGATTTAAACTTGCAGTAGGATTCGAGTCGGAGCCCGATATTTTACTGGTTGATGAACCTACATCAAACCTTGACATTGACGGAATAGAGTTAATAATAGATAATTTCAAATCTTTTAATAAGACAATTCTCGTAATTTCACATGATAGGCACTTTCTTGATGAAGTATGTGATAAAATACTTGAGATAAGGGATACAAAGTGTAAATTATACAATGGAAATTACAGCAAGTATATCGAGTTAAAGGAAAAGGAACTGGCTAGGAACGAATTTGAATACACTCAGTATATAAAAGAAAAAGAAAGATTGACCCGTTTGAAATACTCCTACGAAGAACAATCTAGAGGTATAGGGAGAACTCTTAAGAGAATGGGAAATTCTGAAGCAAGACTTCATAAAATGGGTGGACAAATAAATAAAAACAAAGTAGACAAGTTGGCAAAAGCCGTAGAAAGCAGAATAGAAAAATTAGAAGTAGTTGAAAAGCCGAAAGAAGAGAGTGTGATTAGGATAAAAATCCTGGACAGCACAAAACCGAGCAGTAAAATCCTTATATCGGCTGAAAACCTCAATAAGTCTTTTGGTGAGAAGATTATTTTCGAGGATGCAAACTTCAGTATTTTTAATGGTAGAGCAGTTGCACTCATAGGGCCTAATGGCAGTGGTAAGACGACTCTTGTCAACATGATTCTTAGTAATGATGGAATAGTTAATAGTAGAGCCATAAAGATAGGGCGTTTTAGCCAATCTCTCGATATCCTCGATAAGAGTAAAAGTATATTAGAAAATGTTATGGATACTTCTATTCATAACGAGGACTTTGCCAGATTAGTTCTTGCCAGGCTTTTGATTAGAGGCGATAAAGTACATGAAAACCTCAACATATTGAGTGGTGGTGAAAGGGTAAAGGTATCATTTGCAAAGATAATCCTAAGTGATATAAACTGTTTAATACTGGATGAGCCTACAAACTTTTTGGATATCAGCAGTTTGGAAGTCATTGAAGAACTCCTGCAAAACTACGAAGGAACTGTACTATTAGTGACTCATGATGTAAAACTTATAGACGCAGTAGCAGACGAATTACTCATCATTAAGGATAGAAAGCTAATTCGCCATCTAGGAAATTACAGCGACTATATTGAGTCGTGCACTCGTGACAATACTCCATCCACTAAGTCAAATCAAAAAATGTTGCTGGAGATAGAGATTTCTAGAATAATCTCTGAATTATCACTGGATATCAGTAACGAAAGAAAAGATGAGCTTGAGAAAGAGTTAGATTTAAAATCTTTGCAGTTAAGAGAGTATGTGGATTAACAAGTCGTAATAGAGTATTTAGTTTTCTTTTTACCTTGTAAAGAGCTTAAAACTAGCATTATCGGGTTGCCATTTACAATCAATATCAATTTGATATAATGTTTGATAATGATAATATCATTCTGACAATAGAATAAATGAAAGGCCTCTAATTCTCACTAGAGGCCTTTATGATTCTAAAAATCTAAATCATATACAAGCTTTTCACCAGAATCAGTAACTACATAGACTTTTGCATTATCAATATCCATGTATTCTTTCCTATATGAGATATTCCATCCATCATCGTGAATTAAGTCATAATCATGTATTCCATCTGACATATACCCGTACTGGATATCTTTTACATCGAGTTTAGCTTTTGTTATATAATCACCTTCTAAAATGTGTGTAATACCAATTCTCTCATCAGTATTTCTAAATTCAGACTTAGTTAAAGCTGGATTAAAAATCTTAGATTTTAGATTATTGAAATCAAAATAATCTGCATTTGTCACATATTCTGCAGTTGTAAAAACAACAAAATTCGGTTGATAAATATTAAAAAAGTACTCAAAGTTAAAAATATTACCATAATTGTGGATGCTTTGGTATTTGTGAAAAGCTCGAGCTAGAAAAATATTGCCGTAGGTGTTAAAATATGATCCCTGAAAAACTAGTGCATTAATATCGTTATCTGCTTCTGATTCATATCTTACGTTGACTCTATAATTTGGATCCATTTCAAGTTCACTGCTAATATCAAGTTCCACTACATTAAAAGAAGCTTCCAATTCTTGCATAAATGGAACATCTTCTTGAATAGGGAAATTAGAAACAGGAAGTCTTGTTTGTTTAGAATTCCTTAATTCAAATGCATCCAGTTCATTAGGAACTATACTATTGTCGTACTCATGCATTTTTGATAGTAGATTGTTTACTCCGTAAAATGCCCCTCGATAGTTCCAGTGTCCGGCATCAAACTTTACATTAAAAGGTTCAACTTGTGGCCTTATTTCTTTCAGATATGACGTATTATCGACATAGTTTATATTTTTCTTATCTAATAAATCTAAAAGGTAATCCAGTCTTTCGTTATCATAGTTATAACCATCAGGCAAATAATCAGAATACACGGTGGTTTTACTGGGATTTAGAAGGTAGATAAATTGTACATTACGACTATTACAATAATTTTGAATTTCAATTAAATAATCACTAAAAGCATCTAGAAATTCAAAGTCGTATTGAGGATTACCTAGTTTACTAAATACATAACCATCTTTTCCGTACTCATAGCTGGCATGTTCAAGTATATCGAAGAGCTTATCATTAACTATATGATTAGCTGTGATAAGTTTATCTCGTCCACCTAATCTTTCAGTTATATAAATGTCAAAATCATCTAGGAATTCATTGTATCCATTTTTAATATCCGGAAAATCTGCTAGATACTTATTATCTATTTCTGAAATTTGATCAGGCAATGTATTGAGAAAAACAAGAGGTATCAATAATGCCAAAATAAAGAATATAAATTTAATCGTATATCTAGTTTTCATATAACACCTCTAAAACTGGAAGTAAATAAATGGTAAATGTCCTGATGACAGTATCATCGAAAGAGAAATTATGAATAGTACCAACAGAATTACCGTGTAAATAATATGTTGTAACGTAGTTGCAGCACTTTCAAATTCATAAAGATCATATACAAAATTAAATTTACCAAGTATTGTAGAACTAAAAAAGCTAAAAATAAATAATACAATTAATCTATGATTAAGAAAATATCTCCAAGTATATACTACGTCTGTTTGTGTGGTAGTCGGAATAAACATTCTATTTAGAAAAACCATCGCTTCTTTAAGTCCGTTACTTCTAAATAGTACCCAACCAATTACTACTACGAACATAGTAAATGCCCATTTAAATAGACCGGGTATTTTAGTATAAATTTCATTTTTCTCAAGTGTTTTTTCTATAATTCTAAAAAGTCCATGCCACAGACCCCATATTATAAATGCCCAGCTTGCTCCGTGCCATATACCGGTTATTAAGAACACCATAAATAAGTTAAAGTAAATATTACCATGTCTAGAACCCCCAAGCGGTATATAGATGTAGTTCTTAAACCAATCCCCAAGTGAGATATGCCATCTTCTCCAAAACTCTGAAATCGAATGTGACAGATATGGAAAATTGAAGTTATCAGCAACAGTATACCCAAACATTGATGCTATTCCGATGGCCATATCTGAGTATCCACTAAAATCAAAGTAAATCTGAAAAGTATATGCTAGTGCACCAATCCATGCTGTAGGGGTATCAATGCCTAGATATAATTGATTCCAAATCGCATCTGCACTCAATCCAAAATAATGTGCAAGTACGGTTTTTTTAGATAATCCAATTATGAAACGAGATATGCCATAGCTTAAATTCTCAGAAGAAAAGTTTACATTACCAAAATTTTTTAACCTAACTATTGGACCGGAAATAATCTTAGGGAAAAAAGTGAGGTAGTTGAGGAATTTAAAGAAACCTGTTTTATTTTTTTCATTATAGGTATCCACTAAGTAAGAAATGGATGTAAAAGTATAAAATGATATTCCTAGTGGAGTAATAAGATTATCAGGTCTTACTTCATTAAGAAAAGGAATAAAGTTATCAGCTAGAAAATCATAATACTTAAAATAAACTAGATAAAGAACAATTAGAGTAAGTTCTATTGCTAATACACTTTTCTTGTATCCAGATGAAACCAGCAATATACTGAATAAATATACTAAAATAGCGAAAATTAATAAATATATTGTAGCCCCTAAGTCATAGTAGGAATAAAAAAACAAACTAAAAAAAGTTAAAACAAAACCTTTATATTTATATTGTACTAGAGCATAAAGTAACAAACTAATTGGTAGAAATATAAAAATAAAAGCAATAGTATTGAACTGCATAGCTAACTCCTTATAAATTATGCTTTTGAACATATTATTATACCAATAGAAGCGGTTTTTATCAATCGATCAAATAATTAATTAATTTTAAGTATCTCTGACAACTAAACCGGGAAATGAACTAATAAAATTAACATATTGGGTATAAATAAACTGATAAACATAATTAACACAAATTGTTATGTTAATGTTTTATAATTATTAATAATTCTGATTGGAGATATTAATGAAAAGAAGATGGTATGTAGATTTAGGATTGGTTTTAGCATTTATAGTTTTTTACTTTTTTACTAATGCAGTAGCCTCAAACATAGCCTATGTGATTTCTAATAGATTTGGTTATTTAAACACTTCGAGAGGCATGCAAATTGCATTACTGCTTGATATAATATCGATAATTACTGTTTTAGTATTTAGTAAGTACGTGTTAAAATTGGATAGGTCTAAATTATGGATGAAAGATAAGCATATATTTAAAAATATTGGACTAGGATATGGTGTAGGAATATTATTATTTGTGGCATTTATTGCTATATCGGTTATAACTAAAACCATATCATATGGTGGGCCCGGATCATTGCCTCTAATTGATATCCTATTATTCATACCTGCTTTTGGAGTACAGAGCTTTTCTGAAGAATTACTAACGAGAGGTTTATTGCAAAGAGTTATAAAAGATAGATGGGGAGTGATACCTAGTATATTATTGCCATCAGTAATATTTATGGCTCTTCATTTAGCGAATAGTGGACTTAACTTTTTTGCGGTTGTGAATTTGGTTGTCGTTGGGGTTTTGTTTGCACTTATGGTTTATTCCACCGGAAGCTTATGGTATGCAGGTGCAGCACATGCAGCGTGGAATTATGTCCAAGGAGTGATTTTTGGTCAGAATGTAAGCGGTATGGGTCTTGAGGATTCACTGCTTAAGTTTAAAACAATAGGAACTAACGAAATTATGACAGGTGGAAAGTTTGGACCGGAAGGGACAATAACTGTAGCAGTAATACTCATAATTGCATCAATTTATTACTTTTATAAATGGAAAAGAAATAGTTTTAGGATAGAAGAATAGTGTGCTTTTCATATCAGAAAGGAGTTTTTATGAAGACAATTATAATCTATTACTCCGTACATCACGGCAATATAAAAAAACTGACCGAGGGACTTTCTAAGCACTTTAACTACGATGTAATTCCAATTGGAAATGTATCAAACATCGATTTAAACGACTATACCAAAGTCATAATAGCAAGCGGTGTATATGCATTATCAATGCCTAAAGAGTTAATAGGATATATTAAAGAAAATAAAGAAGAATTAAAGCAAAAACGTATTGGATTAATATTAACCAGTGGGATAATGTCAGAAAGATTTATGAAATCTGCAGAATCTGTATTTGAACAAGCCGGAATAAAAGTTAATGCAAAATTTCATTGTAAGGGATATGATACCTTTGGACCACTATCGTTAATAAAAGGGATTAATAAAGGTAGACCAAACGAAGAAGATATAAAAAAAGCAATAGAAGTATTTGATAATTTTTAAGTTTAAAAGCTGCTAA
>JAEZWM010000076.1 GCA_023443025.1 Bacillota bacterium | reverse complement strand
TTTTTTTGTGGTGATTAAATTATAAAGGAAATTGGTCGCTATGTCTTCTTTATTTATAAAGAAAAAAGTGCCAGCAAAGAAACCTAAATTTCTTTACTGGTACTATAAATTATAGAACCTAAATAAATTGTCATAGTTACTGTTGTAAAAAGACAAAGCAATAAAGACATGTAAGTTAGTGTATACTAATAAAATAAGTGAACATTAAAACAAAGAAGTTAGATAAAGCTGAATCGGATTAAGTGTTAAAATAGCAGAATAATCAGATTGAAAAGAATTTATAGAATATAAATCGAAACTTTATTTACATAATAATTAACAATATCCTATGCAAAACGAAAAATATATTAGCTAAAAATCCTTGACAATAAGAATAGTCCATGTTATCATCATTAATAGTTAGGAAATACTAACTAAAAGTTAGTTATTTCTAACCTGCCACACAGACTGTATTATTAGTTTTTTTCTCCCACCGATTTCTCCCTTTTCAAACAATAATATCGGAAGCAAAGTCAATAATACAGTCTAGAATTTAAAAATATTTAGGAGGATTCATGAAACAAAAAAGAATTTTTACATTAATAGGGGCTATAATACTATGCTTTGCACTTGTTTTCACAGGATGTAATAAACAAGAGAAAACAGCTGAAGCACAAGATGAGAGTGCTACAAAAGTAGAAGAGAAAAAGGATGAAACAGAAACCTCAGAAGTAGAAGTTTCAAACGAAGACGAAGTATCACTTTCTGATTGGGAAGGCGTATGGAACAATTACCATACATATTTGCAAGATGATGAGTTAACTGAAGTTATGGAGGATGTTGCGGAGCACCAAAACACTTCATTAGACGATTTAAAGAAAGCACAAGCTGAATCAATGGGAGCTGATTTCGGTGCAATGGAGTTTAAAGATGGTAAAATAATTTACTATGATAATTTTAAGGATAAAAACGGAAAAGTAATAGAAGAAACTTCATATAAATATAAAGACACTCATTCAGCTAAACATGGAAATCATGACTTTAATTGGTATGAGTTTGAGGCAGAAGGGGATTCAAAATACCCGGTATTACTTCTTATGGACGCACATGGTGAAGAAACCATGACACACTTCCACATGAGATATGGTGAGGATGCTAGTAAGTTAATGGCCGAGGAAAACTGGTTCCCGACTTTTGTTAAGGAGTCAACTTCAATTGATCAGATAAAAAGCACACTGGAATCTTCTCATGATCATGACCATGACCATGATCACGATCATGACCACGACCACGATCATGACCATGATGACATAAGTATGCATGATTGGGAAGGCACATGGAACAATATGGGTGCATACTTAGACAACGAAGAGTTACAAGTTGCTTTCGAAAACTTAGTAAAAAAAGAAAATAAGTCTGTTGAAGAAGTTAAAGCAGCTTATATAGAAAAAAGAAAGTGTGACTTTGATGGGATGGTAGTTGAGGGAGACAAAGTGACACTTCTAGATGGATTTAAAGATGATGGCGGTAACGAGATCGAAAGTGTAAATTACGAATACACCGATACTCACAAGGTTAAGCATGGAAATCATGATTTAGAATGGCATGTATTTACAACTAAAGGAGATGCGAAATATCCTATTATGCTACTGATGCCTGTACATGGTGAAGAAAGTCTTACTCATTTTCATATGAGATATGGTAATGATGTTGATGAACTACTAGCTAAAGATGGTTGGTACCCAACATTTATTAAGCCTAATTCTACAACGGAACAACTAATTCAAGAAATTAGCGAGTAGTAGGTAAAATGAGAAAAAAGTTTATAATAATTTTACTTTGTTCTCTATTATCCATTTTTGTTACAGGATGTAATAAACAAGAGGTAAGAGGCGATGGGAAACCCATCGTTTATGCCTCTTTTTATCCTGTTTACGATTTAGTCAATCAAATTGCAGGTGACACTGTTGACTTAAGATCCTTCATGGATGTGGATAAGGATCCACATCTTTGGGAACCAACTCCAAAAGACATGAGAGAACTTAAAAATGCAGAGCTACTCGTTATAAATGGAGCAAATTTAGAAAAATGGATAGATCAAGTTAGAGAGAATTTCCCGGATCTAGACATATTAGTATTATCGGATTCGGTTGATTTAATAACATATAAAGGTGCAGCAGCCATAGGTGATTTCCAGTACATGTGTAGCCTTAATTCAGATGGACAGAAGCTGAAAATAGATTTTGGTCATACACATGAAGACATCATGAGAGTAACATTTATAAAGAAAGATTCTAAAGATGTTGATGAGCTTATAAAGATCGGGAAAAAGACCATGGAGTCAAAAGGTTCCGTAGTAAAACAAAAATCAAAGATAGACATAGTAGAAGGCGAAGTATATGCGATAGAGATGGGTCACGAGAGTGGAGAAGTTACTCTTAATTTTCCGGATAATGGAGAATGGGCATTCATTTCGGATAGAATCTCAGAAAAGATACTACCCTATGAATTGATTTATATGAATGGTGATAAGGTAGATATAGAAGTTCTATTAGAAGGTTCAACATCCGGACTGGATAAAATTACTTATGATCCTCATTCTTGGATGTCTCCTGTAAATGCAAAAAGGTATTTAAATAGCATAAACGAAGAGTTAATCAATAGATTTCCAAAAAACGAAAAGCTATATAAGAAAAATAAACTCAAAGCTGTTGATGCATTGACTGACTTAGAATTTGAATTTAAAGAAAAGTTTGATGATGTTAAAATTAAAAACTTTGTAGTCACACATTATGCATATGCATATTTAGAAAGGGACTTCAAGCTTACCCAGTTCCCACTACAAGGACTTGTATCCACAGAATCACCTAGTTTAAAAACTATAAAAAAAGCCGTAGATTATTGTAGTTTTCATGGGATTAATACCATTTTCTATGAAGAGAATATGAATTCTAAAGAAGCAATTTCACTAGCCGAAGAAATTGGTGGAAAAGCTGTAGCACTTAACTCTATGGAATATCAAAAAACAAAAATAATAGACGATGAGATTAATTATACTAGCATATTAAGAGAAAATCTGGGAAAAATATATGAATCTCTAAGAAAGTAGGTAGTAGATGGATCATATAAATATTAATGAATTAACTTTTGGATATACATCAGAAAAAATAATAGATAATTTAAGTATGAGCATTGAACAGGGAGAGGTGGTATCAATATCCGGAGAAAACGGATCAGGAAAATCAACTCTTTTAAAACTTATACTTGGGGAACTAACACCTCAAGCCGGTTCAATAAAACTCTTGGGAAAAGACTTATCAAATCTTAAATCATTAAAAGAAATTGGATATGTACCACAAATGCAGATTACAAACCAAATTGCATTCCCTATTACTGTAATGGAACTTGTAGTGTTAGGGCTTTATAGCGATTTTGGGGTTATCAAGATACCTAGAAAAAAGCATAAGTTAAGGGCTAAAGAACTGCTTATAGAAATGGGACTGGAAGATTATGTTAACACTCCTGTTAATGAACTATCAGGAGGACTTAGACAAAGAGCAATGATTGCTAGAGCAATGATTAATAAGCCTAAAATTCTGGTTCTTGATGAGCCAACATCCGGAGTCGACGCACAAAGTAAAGAAAACTTTCTTAAATTGATTAAAGATATGAATTTAAAAAGATTACTAACAACTATCATAGTCTCACACGAGATTGAATTAATCAAACAAAATTTGAGTCTGGATAGGTCTTATAGAATGATAAATGGAGGTGTGATAGATGCTGCAGTTTGATTTTATGAAAAGAGCACTCATTGCGGGACTATTACTATCAATTATGATACCTTCAATCGGTGTAGTTATGGTGAATCGTAGAACCTCTATGATAGGAGATGCATTGTCTCACACTTCACTAGCCGGCGTAGGATTAGGGCTTATATTTGGGTTTGATCCGGTTATAGGTGCGGTTATAGTATGTATAATATCAGCTTTTTCAATTGAGCGGATACGAGAAAAACTACCACAGTTTGGAGATATGGCAACAGCTATAATAATGAGCACCGGACTTGGTATTGCAGCGATTTTATCTGATTTTGCACCGGGTGGGAATACTTTCGAATCATATTTATTTGGTAGCATATCTTCAATTACTTCTTTAGATTTAAGAAATATAGTAATTATATTCATACCATTTATTATAATGTCAGTAATTTTTTATGGATCTATATTGGACATATCAATTGATCCGAACCTAGCTAGAATGGCCGGGGTTAGAGTTAAAGTAGTAAACGCAGTTTTTACTTTGTTCACGGCAATTACAGTAGCACTGGCTGCAAAAATAGTGGGTGCATTGCTTGTTGCTTCACTTATTGTTCTTCCTGTAGCAACGGTTTTAATTGTAAGCAGATCCTATAAACAAACTTATATATTCTCGGTTGTTTTAGGAGTGATTTATACAATATTGGGAATAATCACGTCTTACTATTTAGATGTAAAACCAGGTGGAGCAATAGTTATAAATGCAGTTATCGGGATGCTGTTAATACTAAGCTATGGTAAATTTAGAAGAGTTAAAATTAAAACATCGTAGTATAAGAATTATACGATGTACAATATATACAATTAAGAAATTAATTTTAAGAACAATAAAACAAGTCAATAAAATGAAAGAAATATCATAAATGTATTAAATAGAGAATTATATGAGATATAAATAGAGTGCATAACTTTGTTTAGGAATCTACTATAAATTCTCTATTTTTTATTCAAATTAAAAGTTATATATCTATTGATATATCAGACTGAAGACAAACTCCAGAAAGTGAGTTTGCCTTCAGTCTGAGAAACGCCAATATTTGGCGTTTCTTATTTACATAGTAAGAGGTCGGTTATGAAAAATTTTAGACGAATTTTTTTCTTAATAATTGCATTTTTTGCAAGTTTCAAGATCTATGAATATTATAAGCCGGATGCCACTTCTAAAATTGTAGATGAAATTAGAAGTAATTCTAAAATGACCGAAATTCAGTCAAGCACA
>JAEZWM010000028.1 GCA_023443025.1 Bacillota bacterium | reverse complement strand
AATAGACCTTGAAGATGTAACAAAAATAGTTGTAACCCATAGACTAAATAAAAAACTCCTTAGAAAATATGATGAAATACTTGTAATGAATCACGCAAAACTAGTGGAGTTCGGTAATTTTGAAGATTTGATAGAAAGAAAAGGATATTTTTATTCTCTTTATAATGTTATGGGAGAGTAGTATGTGGACGGCTGATATTCTTTAATAAAGAATAATTAAAACTCGCTTTTAAAATGGCGAGTTTTAAGTTTATCTTGGGTGAAATATCTGATGATTTACTAATGATTAATATCATAAAATTTAGGTTAAAAGTTATTATAGTTTTCTATTCAATAAATTCTAAACCTCTATCATTCTTGCAATAAAGATAATCAAAAGATATACTTAAATACAAATGGCTTAACCAAGCGATGTCAAAAAAACTAGACACTTAAAAACAGTCTTTGGAAAGAATTTTTGATAGACATGATACTTTTCATCACGGATAATAAGCCTTGAAAGGAGCAATCGTTAATATGGAAATAGGAAAACAATTAAAAGACGCTAGAATACGTTCAGGATTTACACAAGAACAAGTAGCAGAAAAAATTAATATGTCCAGACAAACAATTTCTAATTGGGAGAATGAAAGATTTTACCCTGATATAATCAGCGTCATTGAATTAAGTAACTTATATTCTATAAGTTTAGACGATTTGCTAAAAGGTGATGAAAATATGATAAAACATTTAGAAGAAGGTACAAATATCGTGAAAAGCAATAAAAAACTTATTGTTGCGATTATTATTAACATTGTACTTGTGGCTGTAGTGATAATCTTGAGTATGTTTATTCCTAATAATCAGATTTATCTTATGGGTGTTTTCAGCTTGATGGTAATCGGCTCATCTGCTTTATTGTATCAAATCATTCAAAAAATTTAAGGAGGACTGATTATCATGGAATGGAATAACATTTTATCCGCAATATTTGGAGCGCTCATAGCGGTTGGAGCTATTTTCTTTCTATATCAGCTTTATAATATAGTTGTTATAGATGCAAAGACGAGAGGAATAAAACATCCGCGTTTTTGGGGTTTTCTTACATTTGGTAAAAATACAGGTGGAGGACTGCTTCTATATCTTATTAGAAGAAGAAACTGCCCTATTATCAATATCACAGAAAAAGAAAAATTAGAAATTTCAAAAAGAAAAAAAGCAACGGGAATCGGGCTTTCCTTTGTTTGTATAGGCACAATCGGGATTATAATATCTCAAATGATGTTGTAAAAGTTATCGGTATAAACAAGATTTAATTGTTTTGGTATTTAAATATCTAAAATTTAAGAATTAAAGAATTTTATGCAATTCTGATGAAGATTTTTACTGCAATATGAGTTTTAAACAGTTAAAAATCCAGTATTAACAATTATATAATTGAGAATGAAGTGGTTAGTCTTATAGGTTGATTTACCACTTCTTTTTATGGCAATAAAATGGAAACGCTCAGCTTTGAATTATAATGGATTCTGTAATTTCATAAGACACGCCACAAGGTAATCAATTATAAATGATAACAGTACTGATAATTTAAGATGTGAAACTCAGTATTTAAGTATTAAATATCTAGAATGAAGAGATTGGAAAAGTTTTCCTAAAAGGAAATAATTTCCTAAGATTAATACAACGACTGTATCTTAATGGATATTTGATAATTTATAAAATAAATAGGAAAAATATTCCTTAATTTTTAAAAAAATTACTTGTCAGCCAAAAGAGATTTAATGAAAATGATTTCATGTCAAATGTGTAAACTGTCGCTATGTAAAATCTATGTAAAATTTTTACATACTTTGGCATGCAAGTTGCTCATATTAAATATGTAAAGGATTAACTAGGTAAAACATAGTTAATCGAAGTACTGAACTAAAGCTTAGGCTTTAAGAATAGAATCAAAAAGGAGAGAATAAAATGAACTTTAATCAAAAGTACAAAATTTTAGACTTATCACAAGAAATCTATCAAGGAATGCCTGTTTTTGGAATGCATCAAAAAACTTTCATAATGACAAACCAAACTCATGAGCAAAATATGAAGAACACAGGTTCACCTACACTGGGATTCTCAGCTAGAAACCTATTAATAAGTGAGCATGGTCCTACTCATAGTGACGCTGTTTGGGAGTTTTTACCATCAGGTCCAACAATTGATAAAATGGACTTTGAACTATTCTATGGTGATGCTATCTGCTTAGACTTCACTCACATTAGATATCCAGATTATATTGAAGTAAAAGATATCGAAGAAGCTCTTGAAAAAGCTGGTCTTGAAATTAAAAAAGGTGACGTATTCTTAATGTACACCGGACATTACGAGAGAACTCACCCAACTCTACATTCTGATGACGATATGATTGACCCATTAAACTATGGTGGATTAGAAAGTAGACACTCAGGAGTATCTTATGAGTCAGCTAAATGGCTTGCTGAGCAAGGAGTTGTAAACATCGGTTGTGACGCTCCGGCAATTGATCTTACTCCGGACGATTTAGATTATTCAGGACATCTTGTGTGTGGAGAATACGGAATCACAAATACAGAAAACCTGATGAACTTAGATAAAGTTGTAGGAACTAGATTTATATATATGGGTCTTCCACTAAGAATTAGAGATGGTAGTGGATCACCTATAAGAGCAGTTGCGCTACTAGAAAGATAATTTACTAATATATAAGCTAGTGCATATGCACTAGCTTATATATTGATTATTATAAGTAATCATATTTATTAATTGAATAGGAGAGTGCGATTATGAAAAAGTTTTTAGGTATGTCATTGGCTATAGGGATTACAGCAGCTGCTTGGTTCTTTGTTGCTAATGCAGTTGGTTTACAACCATGGCCTGCATACATAGGCTGGTCTGTTTTTTTCTGGGAAGGTGCGGATATGAGAGCTGTTAAAAGAGGATTTCCAGCTATAGTTCTTGGAGCAGTATTAGGTGTTATAACTTTTAGATGTATTGGACTACTAGGGGATATCCCTGGACCGGGTATGCTATTATTATTTGCTTCATTGATGGTTGGTGTTCTTGCATTTACAATGGCTATTGCTCAAACATGGGAGATCTTTACTGTTGCGTCAGCAACATTTATTGGTGCATCTCATTACTTTGCATTAAGAGGATATCTACCTGAGTTAGAAGGCTTTATAAATGCTGCAGGAACGACTTCAATAGGACTTATATTAGGTTTGATTTCTGTTGCTATCGGTGGACCGCTTACTAAAATGATTATGGGAGAAGATAATCAATAATAGTTCTGCTCTTTATTTGGAGTTAATTTAGAGCAATAAAAAACCTATGAAATGCATGAGGCTTCATAGGTTTTTTATTAATTTACATACAGTGACTTTGGATGGGTGCTATTAAATATATTCTTAATATAATATAATAGAATTAAACAACATAATTGGTTTACCATATGGGGGAAACATGAGAAAAATAAGAATTTGTGGAGACATATCACATCCACCTTATGAATTTTTAAATGAAACCGGCAAAATGAGCGGCTTTGCTTACGAAGTTACTAAAGCAATTGCAGAGCAGTTAGGAATAGAAATCCAAATAGATTTGATGGACTGGGGAGAAGCACTAAAGGCTTTTGATGAGGATAAATATGATTTAATCCAATTCTTATCCTATGGAGGATCAAGAAAGAAGGATTATCTATTTTCTCTTCCTCTATTAACGACGTTTCAATCGGTATTTAGTTTAACATGGAGAGATGATATTCAAGATATTAGCATGGGGAACTATAAAGTTGCAGTACAGGAGTATGATGCTGCACATAGCACATTCATTGTTAATAGTGGGAAATATAAAGAACTGGTCGTTACAAAAAATCAAGAGGATGCTCTTGAATTATTAATGTGTCAAGAAGTGGACATTATGGTAGGAAATAGACTGACCGTTAGTTATATTGCTTCTAAACACAATTGTGCAGATAAGATAAAACTGGTCGGAAGGCCCCTAAATAGAACTAAGTACTGCATGGCATCCAAACATAACAATTCAGAGCTAATTGAGATAATAAATAGTGGTATCGAGATTATAAAAAGTAATGGTGTCTATGAAGCTATCTATGAAAAATGGTTTGTAGACAGATCTGCATCTATTGGCTTTGAAATACTCAGCAAAATGGACAGTGGTGCTATTTACATCGATGCACTCGGAAAAGTAAAGGCTGTAAATGAAAATGCTGCTAGAATACTTACGATAAAAGAAGAAGATATAATATTTAGAAATTTCTATGAAACACAGTACACAGATGTTTTTGAACCACTATTAATACAAGAGATTCTTGACGGTAGGAGTGAAACACTTCACAAATCTCTTGATGTACTCGTTGAAGGTGAGCAAAAGTATTTAGAGATTAACTACAATAGAATGACTGACGAGGAGCATAAAACTATTGGAGTAATAGTAACACTTATTGATGTAACTGAAAAGAAAAGATTTGAAAACATGCTTGCTGAGAAAGGCAAGATGGAATCACTGGGTTTTTTATTATTAAACATTGCTCATGAAATTAGAAATCCTCTAACAAGCATTAAGAATTTTATTGAGCTACTACCTTCTGAGTATGAAGATAAAGAGTTTAGAGAATCATTACTCTACCATGTTCCTAATCAAATTAAACAAATAGATGATATGCTTTCTAATTTATTGGAATATTCCAAGCCTGTAAAAGCCAACAAAACGACATTTAGCATTGGTGATATACTAAAAGATATAATAATTGAGTCGATAATAAAAACTACAAAGAACATGAATGTAGACCTCATAATTGATGTAAATGAAGATCTATATCTTGATTGTGATAAAAATCATATTAAACAAATATTAATAAATTTGTTATTAAATGCTGTACAAGCTGTTCCTGAAGGTGGAAAACTTAAAATAAAAGCAAAACCTAATGAGAATAGCTGTGAGATATGTATAATAAATGACATAAGTCCCGGAACCATTATTGATGTTGACAAGTTTTTTGAGCCATTTTACACGACTAAACCACAAGGTACCGGGTTGGGACTATTTATAACCTATCAGCTTGTAAAGGAAAATGGTGGTGAGATTAAGATATCTCACACAAATAATCAAGTAGCCATCTCGGTTATTTTTGAAAGGGTGAACAGTAGAGTTGAAAGATAATGTACTAATAGTTGATGACGATATAGCGATAGCAGAATCTCTTAGATTTGCACTAAGAAAAGAATATGAATTATTCTTTGCAACGGGTATTGAAGAAGCACTTGAAATTTATAATCAAAACGAAATAGCGGCTATTGTTCTAGACTTAAAGCTGGGCAACGAAAATGGAATGGATTTATACGCGAAGCTAAAAGAGCTTAATCCGGAAGTAGTTGTTATAATTATTACTGCTTTTGGAACTATAGAATCTTCAGTAGAGGCCATTAAATCCGGAATTTTTCAATATCTGACCAAGCCTATAAATCTAGAAGAACTTAAATTCTCTCTTTCACGAGCTGTTGAGATGGATAGGCTTCATCGAAGGGTAAAAATTGCAGAAGATGATAACTTTAAAGGCTTAGAAGGATTTGGAATTATATCTCATTCCGATAAAATGACTAATATACTTCAAACTGTTAACAAAATCAAGGACATCGATTCAATAGTTTTAATAACCGGAGAAAGTGGTACAGGAAAGACTTTAATAGCCAAAATTATTCATAGAATCGGGCACAGAAGTGATAATCCTTTTTACAGCATTAACTGTGCTGCTATTCCGCAGAATTTACTTGAGAGTGAACTTTTTGGATATAAAAAAGGTGCATTTACCGGTGCTAATAACGATAAAAAAGGATTCTTCCAACTTGCACACAAAGGAACACTTTTCCTTGATGAGATAGGGGACCTAGATGCAAACCTTCAAGGTAAATTGCTGCAAGTTATTCAAGAAAAAAAAGTAACTCCACTAGGAGCTGAAGAGTCTGAAGATGTAGATGTGAGAATAATAACAGCTACAAATAAAAATTTAAAATCTTTAATAGATGATGGGAAATTTAGAGAGGATTTATATTATAGGTTAAATGTTATCAATCTCCAGATGCCTTCGTTAAGAGAAAGAAAAGAAGATATTCCATACTTAACCGAGTATTTTATTGAAAAGTACTCGATTCTCCTTGATAAACCTATAAACCGAGTGAGCAATGATTTTTTTGAAGCTATTTGCAATATGGAACTCAGGGGTAATATAAGGGAACTTGAAAATATAATCGAAAGAGCAATTGCCTTAAATGAAGCAGATGAACTTAAGGCGAGTGACATAATAGGTGCAAATCATTCAAAAGAATCTGAAACAAAACTAAAAGGAGAGTTGATTCCGATATTCATAGGTGAAAAGTTAGAAGAAATAGAGAAAAAAGTTATAATTGCGACTATGAATAAACTTGGTAATAATCAAACCAAAGCAGCAAAAGTATTGGGTATAACAGATAGAACAATAAGAAACAAATTAAAAAAATACAAAGGGTAGGAAAATATTTCTGGATAGGAAATATTTTCCTTTTCTTATTTATGCCTGAATCCTACAGTTTAGTAATAATTAATAATTTTAAAAAAATATATAAGGAAAAATATTCCTGATAATTTGGATTGGAATAAATTTATTGGTGGTTTGAAGTAAAAAAATATGTGATTAAATATTAAGTGTAATGAATATTTTGAAGATTAAATACAATTTACTTAAGTTTATTACAAAAATCCGGTCTTTTATAGTTCATGATTAAAACTTATTATAAGTATTGGGCATAATCAATATAAAAACGATAATAAATATACATAAAGAATATAAAAATTTTTAATTGGCATAC
>JAEZWM010000023.1 GCA_023443025.1 Bacillota bacterium | reverse complement strand
GCTGACTCGCTCATCGACTCCATGAATGGACTCGACTTCCCCGGGGCCATATTGTACTGATGGAATGCCGTATCTTCTAAAGAATCTTGAGTCGCTTGCTGCGTATTGTATGATTCCAAGTGGTTCTTCTTTTATTACCTGCTCTATGTTTTTATAGAGGGTTTTTATGACTCTACTATCCTCGGAGGTATAGTTTGCATCTGCTTTAAACGCCTTTCTTGTAATTTCAAAGTCCAGTCCCAGTTCGTTTAAGCGGTCTTCGATTTTATCTAATAGTTCATCTCTAGTAATCCCAAATGGAGTTCTAAGGTCAAAGTCTACATTGCAGACCTCAGGTACTACGTTGGAAGCTGTTCCTCCGTTTATTATTCCTGCGTTGTAGCTGATCTTAGTTATGATATCTACAACCTCGGGATTTCCAGCATCTCTTAGATAGTCTTTGGACTGAGATATAATTTTTTCTAGCTCTTTTGGATATGGAATGTTTTCCGATGTAATCTCTCTGACTGCGTTTATAGCTGAATACGCATCCAGGATGGCTGATCTGCCCGCTAGAGGAAATAATGCTGAATGTGCAGGTATTCCCTTTACCTTTAGCTTAAAGCCTGCTGACCCTTTTTGACCTATGCCGGGGTATTTTCTACCCGTTGGTTCTGCTATTATTGCTGCATCTCCATGAATAATCTTGTTTTCTAGTAAATACTGCGTGCCATGCTTAGAGCCGGTTTCTTCATCAGGAATTACAACCAGTGTTAGCTTTCCATTTAGATTTAGTTTATGCTTCTTTATAGTTGCAAAGGTATATATAAGCCCACCAAGTCCTGCTTTCATATCGCTGGCGCCTCTGCCATAAAGATAACCATTACGCACTTCGCCGGATTGTGGGTCAGATGTCCATTTTTCTTTATCGCTCAATGGCACTGTGTCTGCATGTCCACACAGAATGAGCTCCGGTCCATCAGTTCCAATCGATGCAATTAGTCCCATTCTACCTGGTGATGCTTCGAAGGTTTTAGATGGGATTTCGTAATTTGCAAGATAATCTGATATAAATGTTGCGATTTCTACTGTATTGCCCGGTGGATTTTGGCTATCTATTTTTACCAGTTCAGAGCAAAGATTTATTAGTTCGATTTCATTAATAGACTTAAGGATTTCTATCATGCCGGCCTCCTGTTTATGAGGAAATACTTATTATATATTTAACTTTACCATATCTTTAACCTGTATGCGAGCTCTTATATAAAAGTAGTGGAAAAAATAATCATAGATGTGTATAATATTAGTGATAACAAGAATAAATCAAGAGAAGTGGTGGAGAGTGTGTATAAAAAAACCGTTTATTAATAAAAATAGACTTGGTGTTTTTTTATGTATGCTCTTTTTAGTTTTAAACAACAAAATAGGGGGCAGTGATGAATTACAGATTTTTTGTAGCAAAAAAAGAAGGTTTTAGAATTGAGTCAAAGTCGCTTTTAAATGAGCTTAAAGACATGCTAGGATTAGAAGGTTTAAAAGATCTTTTAATCTACAATATTTACGATGTTTTTGATGCTAGTGAGTCAGATCTTACAAAGTTAAAAGAGGGAATAATTGCAGATGTGTTGACCGATGAAATCGTGGACAATCCATATACTGAAGGCATGAAGTACATAGCTTACGAAAGCTTACCTGTACAATACGATCAAAGAGCCGATGCAGTTATGCAAAACCTTATGATACTTGGCGGAGATACAGGAGTTAAAGTTACAAGCGGAAAGCTTATTGTGCTTGATGGAGAACTTGCAGATGATGAGATTGAGTCGATCAAAAAGTATCTTGTTAATCCTGTTGAAAACAGAATAAAAAACATGGACATCTTAGAATACGAAGAGATGCCTGAAGAAGACCCTGTCGTTAGCTTTGAAGGATTTATAGAAAAAGACGAGGCAGAGCTTGAGAACTTTAGAAATAAGATGGGCTTTGCAATGTCTAGAGAGGATTTGTTTCATGTACAAAAATACTTTAAATCAGAAGACAGAAACCCTACCGATACAGAACTACTGGTACTGGACACCTACTGGTCAGACCATTGTAGACATACCACTTTTGAAACAGAACTTGTTAAAATAGATATAGAAGATGGAAAGTTTAAATCCCAAATTGAAGATGCTTTTAATAGATATTTAAAACTTAGAGAAGAAACAAATAGAACTGAAAAAGAAGTAACACTGATGGACATGGCTACCATAGTCGGTAGATACTTCAGAAATACTGGCAAGCTTGACGATCAAGAAGTTTCAGATGAAATCAATGCCTGCAGCGTTGAAATCGAAGTAGATGAGGATGGAGTTAAAGTACCTTGGCTATTAATGTTTAAAAATGAAACTCACAACCACCCAACGGAAATCGAACCATTTGGTGGAGCGGCTACCTGCGTGGGTGGAGCAATTAGAGATCCACTTTCAGGTAGGGCATATGTGTATCAAGCAATGAGAGTAACAGGAGCAGGAGATATCACATCTCCAATCAGCGAAACTATCGAAAATAAATTACCGCAAGTGGTAATATCAAAAACTGCTTCTGATGGATACTCAAACTATGCAGGACAGATCGGACTTGCAGGAACATATGTAAGAGAAGTTTATCATGACGGATTTGTAGCTAAGAGAATGGAACTTGGAGCGGTTGTTGGTGCAGCACCGAAAGAGAATGTAACTAGAGCAAATCCTGAACCAAGTGATTTAATTCTATTAATCGGTGGAGACACCGGACGTGACGGGGTAGGTGGAGCTACAGGATCAAGTGTTGAGCATACTGACAGCTCTCATAAAAAATCTTCAAGTGAAGTGCAAAAGGGTAATGCACCTATAGAAAGAAGAATCCAAAGATTATTTAGAAAACCTGAGTTCTCAAAACTTATTAAAAAGTCTAACGACTTTGGTGCAGGCGGAGTTTCAGTAGCAATAGGTGAGCTTGCAGATGGTCTTGATATCAATTTAAATGCAGTTCCTGTGAAATACAGAGGATTATCAGGTACAGAGCTTGCAATTTCTGAGTCTCAAGAGAGAATGGCAATCGTGATAGCTAAGGAAAATCTGGAAAAAATGATTGAGCTTGCAAAAGGCGAAAACCTAAACGCAGTGCTGGTAGCTGAAGTGACTGATACCAACAGACTTGTAATAAGATACAATGATGAAAAAATAGTTGATATAAGCAGAGACTTTTTAAATACAAATGGAGTTAGACAAACTCAAAGTGTAGATATCCACACTGATGGATATGGTGAAAATCCATTTGAGAGTGATCGTGAAAAAGAAGCAAACAGTGAAAACCTATTAAATAATTTAAAACAATTAAATACGGCTCTGCAAAAAGGTATGATTGAGAAGTTTGATTCTACTATTGGCAGATCTACTGTACACATGCCTTTTGGAGGGAAATACCAGCTTACTGAGTCGGATGTTTCCATACAAAAACTTCCTACAGATGGATTTACAAATACTGCTTCAGCAATGGCGGTGGGATATAATCCAAACATCGCTGCATATTCACCATACCTCGGTGGAATGTACTCAGTTGTGGAAGCACTTGCTAAGCTTGTAAGTATTGGAGTGGACTACAAAGGTGCTAGACTTACAAATCAAGAGTATTTCGAAAGACTTGGAGAGGATTCCGAAAAGTGGGGCAAACCTGCTCAAGCACTACTTGGACTATTGAAAGCACAGCTTGAAATGGATACTCCTTCCATTGGAGGAAAGGACAGTATGAGTGGTACCTTTAACGAGATTGACGTACCGCCAACTCTTATTACCTTTGCAATCAATACTGTTGATGCCAATATGGTTATCTCTCCTGAGTTTAAGTCTGCAGGAAATAGAATCTATCTATTAAAGACAAAAGTGGACGAGAACTATGAGCCTGATTTTTCCGACCTTAAAACCGGCTACGATGCTATAATAAATGAGATTAACCATGGAAGTATTGTGGCTGCATCGGTAGTTAAATACGGTGGAATCGCTGAGGCCGTTGCTAAGATGTCTTTTGGAAACAAGATCGGAGCTGAAGTTACGACTGTTGAAGCACCGTTTAGTATAATGCCGGGAAGTATCATCTTTGAATCAAAGGTAGAATTAGATGGAAATCTCTTTACTGAGATTGGAAGAACAACTGATTCAGATGAGCTCGTAATCAATGGTGCAAGTGTTAAAATAGATGAAGCCATAAGTGCTTCTATGGAACTTTTTGAAGGAATCTACCCAACAGCTGTTGAGATGGAACCACAAGTGCTTGATACTCCACTTTATGAAGCAAAAGAAAAAGCTACAACAGAAAAAGTTGTAGAATCTCCAAAGGTTATAGTACCGATAGTTCCGGGAACAAACTCAGAGTATGATGTAATTAAAGCTTTTGAAAGAGAAGGAGCAGAGGTTGAAACCTTTATCCTAAACACACTAACTGAAACCGAGTACGAAGACTCCGTTAAAAAACTGGGAGATGCGATTGGAAATAGCAACATCCTTGCACTAGTTGGAGGATTTGCCAATGGAGATGAGCCGGATGGATGTGCGGTGCTTCTGACAAATGTACTTAAGCATAAGTATGTACGTCAAGGAGTAGAAAAGCTACTTGCAAATGACGGTCTAATCCTTGGTATTTCTAATGGTTTCCAAGCTCTTGCAAAAACCGGACTTATACCATTTGGTGAGTATACCGATGCAGATAACAGAGTGAGTATCTTTAAGAATAATATTAACAGGCATGTATCTAAAGCTGTTAATACCAGAGTAACTTCAAATAAATCACCATGGATGAGCTCATTTAAACCTGGTGAGGTTCATACACTGGCATTCAGCCAAGGTCAGGGCAAGGTCATGATAAATGAAGAGCTAGCTAAGGAACTAATAGAAAAAGGACAGATAGCGGGACAATATGTAAATGAATCCGGCGAGCCAACACTTTGCGGCAGATACAATCCGTCATCATCAATGTATGCTATAGAAGCGATGACAAATGAAGATGGAAGAATTCTGGGCAAGATGGGGCATTCCGAAAGGTATGAAGAAGGTCTTCTTAGAAATATTGTCGGAGAAAAAGAACAGAATATATTCAAAAATGCAGTAGAGTATTTTAGGTAAACAGTGAGCAGAGGGAGAAATCCTTCTGCTTTATTAATTCAAATTGTGGTATATAAAATATTATTAAGAAATCATTTTTTATTGCATCCTTTGATATATTTAATATATGAAAGTGAGAGGAGTTTAAAAAATGGGCTGTATAGGTAATTTTTTATGGTTTATATTTGGTGGGATTTGGCAAGGATTAAGCTGGGTTATCGTAGGATGCCTCTGGTGCTTGACAATTGTTGGAATCCCAATAGGAAAGCAGTGTTTTAAACTGGCATCGATGGCATTTTTTCCATTTGGAAAGACCATTGTATACGACATGGGACCTGTGTCTGCTTTTGCCAATATAATATGGATAATATTCGGCGGAATACCGCTTGCCATATCTGCTATTGTAAATGGAATATTTCTTTGTATTACTATAATAGGGATTCCTTTTGGAATGATGTGTTTTAGATTTGCAAGACTTGCTTTTATGCCATTTGGAGCAAGAGTGGTTAAAATTTAAAGAATAGAGGAGGGAGTATGGAAAAAATGGAAAGAGAAAGATTTACAAGTATAGAGAAAAAACAGCTAATTATATTCTTTATTATAGCTTTTGGATTTACCTATTTAATGGGCCTTCCAATGGCGGAGGCCGCAAAAAGAAGTTTTCCTGTGGATTTATTTGTAAACACACAGATGATGTATCCTGCTGTGGGTGCAATTATAGCAATGCTCATTACAAAATGGAACGACCCAAGACTACCTAAGAAGTTCTATATAAGTATTGTATTTTTTACAGTATTAATGGTTCTAGTAACAGTGCTAAGTTTATTTACCGATATGGTTTCATTGAGTTCCTACCCGACAATACTAATGGGCGGAGGAGTAATAAGTTGGTTTATTTATTTTATTGAGAAAAAGCAGAATAGAATTTCATATTCATTGACAACATTTAAAAAGAATAAAGGATATATTTATATACTACTATTTTTAGTGCTTTATTTTGCAAGGATATATGTACCTGTTCTTTTGGGTTTAGAGGAATTAGAAAATGTAATACCATCACGCGACAGATTAATGTTACCCTTAATACTTCTGCCTAACTTTATTTTGGTAATGCTACCATTCTTTGGTGAAGAATACGGATGGAGAGGATTTCTTCAGCCACTATTACAAAAAAGATTCGGAAATATTATCGGAATATTTATACTAGGTTTTTTATGGGGAATTTGGCATCTACCGGTAAACATTCTATTCTACAGTCCTCAAACCTGGGGGTATTCAGTGCTAAATCAAATCATAGTATGTACAGGCTACAGTGTGTTCTTCGGCTATGCATATATGAAGACAAACAATATCTGGATTCCGGTATGGATTCACTATCTAAACAATAATCTGATAGCTCTTTTCGTAGACCCATCCGCCATCCAAAACCAAGTATTGAATATGGAAGCGATCATATTTATGTTCATATCGACACTAATACTATACATGCCTTTCATACTTGCACCAACATTTAAAAAAGTAAAGCTGGAACCGATTCCGATACAAGTGCCGAAGGAGTTTGTTGTTGAGGAGGTTTCAGAAGAAAATATAGAAGGATAGGATTGCTATAATAGTTGCTAATATTTTAGCCGTAACGGTTATCCCTTGTATCGCCATTCTTTATGGTTTGGAATATTATATAAATCGTAGAGGATGTGCCCACACTTCCATTACCCTTGTCTTTTAAGGTCTTTTATATCAACAATCTTTTGTAGGGGAGAATTCCACTTCTCCTGTTAATGAGAGAATCCTGAAGATTCGTATCATTAACTACCATTTTTATATATTTAGGTATTTGATTCAAGTTTTTATTCATTTGC
>JAEZWM010000067.1 GCA_023443025.1 Bacillota bacterium | reverse complement strand
CATGATATAAATCTGGCTTTAAAATTCTCGGATAGATATTTACTTTTAAAGGATGGAATTATTAAAGACTATGGAGATAGTGAGATCATTAATACTGAAAATATAAAGTCAGTATATGATATAGATGCTGAAATTATAACTCATCATGGACGAAAAATACTTATAACTTAGGAGGAAGAAGTGAAAAAAACAAAGTATTTATTACTAATTGTTCTAATTCTGGGACTTATGACTGCTTGTAGCCAAAAGACCGAAAGCGTTGAAAAACCGGAAGAAGCTACGCAAGTAGAGGACAAAGTAAAAGAGGAAGAAATTAAGGCAGAGCAAACTGAAAAGGAAGAGAAAGAAGACAAAAAAGAGAAAGAAGAATCTAAGAAGACCGATGACAGAATAGTGGATATTTTAGGTAGAGAAATCAAACTGGAAAAAACTCCTGAAAAGGTAATTTGTATTGGTGCGGGTTCGCTCAGACTTTATACATATGTCATGGGCTCTGATAAGATAATCGGGGTAGATGATATGGAGAAGAATGCATTTAACCGACCCTATTCAATTGCAAATCCTGAATACAGTGAGCTTCCCATTATTGGACCCGGTGGTCCAAAAGCATCACCTGATACCGAAAACCTAATATATGCCGATCCTGATGTTATATTCTCAACCATTACAAAAACTGTAGAAGAAGCTGACGAATTACAAGAAAAACTAAATATACCGGTCATAGTGATAGGATCAGGAAGAGAAGCTACTTTTGATCCGGAGATGTACCGATCGCTGGAAGTTATAGGTGAAACCATGGATAATCATAATAGAGCATCTGAACTCATCGATTATATTAAGGGCATCGAGGCTGACCTTAAATCAAGAGCAGGTTCTATAGAAGAAAGTCCAAGAGCATATGTCGGATGTATAAGTTTTAGAGGTCATCATGACATGCTTTGGACTAGGACAAATTTTAATCTGTTTAACGCTGTAAATGCAAAGAATGTTGTAGATGGTCTGTCCGAGGAGAGAAATCTTACTCTGGATAAAGAAAAACTACTTGAACTAAATCCTGAACTAATAGTGATTGACCTTTCCGGTGAAGAGCTTTTAAAAGACGATTATGCATCGGATCCGGATTTTTATAGTGCATTAGATGCATTTAAAAACGAAAATGTTTTTGCTATAATCCCTTATCATAGTTATGAAACCAATATCGATACCGCTATGGTTGACATGTACTATATAGGTTCAATAATCCATCCGGAAGGCTTTAAAGATATTAATATTGCAGATAAAGCTGCTGAAATTTATACAAAGCTACTTGGAATGGATGTATACCAAGATTTGATGGAGAAATATCCTAAAGGACATGCCAAATACAACATTAACGACTAATATCAAAGATGCAGTTCGCTGCATCTTTTTAAATTAGATATATGCATATTTGCGTTTGTCTAAAATATTATGTTATAATATTGTTATTAGACTTTGAAAAGAATAATGGGGTGAAAAAATGAAAGTCAAAAAGTTATATGTACTTATGCTGTTACTTGTTGTGGCACTATTTCTAACTGCTTGTAACAGTCAAGAGGAGCCTAAGAGTTCCGAAGAACAGACAAAAACAGAAGAAAAAGCTGAAGAAAAGGTAGAGACGACTGAAAAGAAGGAAGAAAGTGAAGCTAAAGAAGAAACTGAATTATTAGTTTATTCCGGTGCGGGACTAAAAAACCCGATGGAAAAGATTAAGGAAGAGTTTGAGAAAGAAAATGGAATCAGTTTAAATTTAATCTATGCAGGTTCAGGTCAGTTACTAGCTCAGCTTGAACAATCAGGCAAAGGAGATGTCTTTATAGTTGGGTCTAAGCCGACTTATGATGCTGCCGTAGAGAAAAACTTAGCAAACGAAGGGGTTGCTGTTGCTCATCATACTCCTGTTATCGTAACAGCTAAAGGAAATCCACTAGGCATTCAAGGGCTTGAGGATCTTACGAAAGAAGGTTTAAGACTAGCACTTGGTGAAGCTGAATCTAACGCAATTGGAAAAACTTCGGTTAAGATGTTTGAAAAAAGTGGTATTGAAGACTACAAGAAAAATGTTGTAGTTGAGACTGCAACAGTGAACGAACTATATCAAGCAATGAAGTCAGGAAATGCGGATGCTGCAATAGTTACAAATGATTCCGCTTTTGGAAAAGAAGATCTAGAGATTGTAAGAATCAGTGATGACCAAATCATCGACCAAATAATCACGGCTGGTACGCTTAAAACTTCAGAACAATCAGAGATTGCAGAAAAATTTATTGAATTTTTAACATCTGATTTTGGAAGAACTGCTTTTGAAGAAACAGGATTTAAACCTGTAGCCGAATAATATAAAGATGCGGTCAAATTGATCGCATCTTTTAATATATCTATTAATTAACTACATACTGGAGTTCGATATGAATAAAATTTTTAAAGTAGTGAGTATTATAATAACCATCTTGGCAGTACTACTGATGATACTTCCATTCTCATACGTTATTAAAGAAGGCATAGCTTTTGTTTTTGATATACCATATTCGAAGGAGATAAACTTTGCATTTGGACTGTCGATGAGAAGCTCGATTATTTCAAGTCTACTATGCATGGTCTGTACTCTTTCTATTGTGCATGTTATGAATCTTCACAAGAGACTAAAAAACATAGTAGAATATATATTCTCTTTACCGCTGGGAGTGCCTCATCTGGTAAGTGGAATTGCACTTATAACTTTTTTCGGGCGAAATAATTTTGGTGGATTTTTAAGTAGATTTGGAATTGATTTTGTATATACTACATCAGGAGTAATGTTAGCTCAATTCTTTGTGAATCTACCTTATTGTGTTAAGACATATTCGACTGCATATGATTTAATCGACAAAAAACTGCTGTTTTGTGCAAGAAGTTTAGGTCTAAGTGAATGGAAAGTTTTTATGTATGTCAATCTACCAATGATGAAAAGACAAATCTTTAGTATTTGGATGATATGCTGGGCGAGAGCACTTGGAGAATTTGGAGCAATTATGATGCTGGTAGGAGTCACGAGAATGAAAACTGAAACGCTAGCGACTTCCATATTTCTAAATATGAGCACAGGGGATTTTGATATAGCTGCCGGAGTTTCAGTAATTCTAATTGGAGTATCGATGATAACTATGTACATATTCCAAAGACTTATGGGAAAAGGTGATGTCAATGCTTGAAATAAATAATCTAAATTTAGATTTGGGGACATTTGCTCTAAAAGATATTTCATTAAGTATAAAAAGT
Source organism: Bacillota bacterium (assembly GCA_023443025.1). Classification (GTDB taxonomy): domain Bacteria; phylum Bacillota; class Clostridia; order Tissierellales; family Peptoniphilaceae; genus Microaceticoccus. The sequence goes on along the minus strand of JAEZWM010000067.1, from coordinate 27,965 downwards.
GATCAGAACTTGGTTCTACTTGGAAGAAGTGGATCCGGAAAAACCCTATTACTTGAAACGATAGCAGGGAGATATAAGAGCAGTGGAAGCATAGTATTAAATGGAAGAAATATTGACAAACTGCCTGCAGAAAGTAGAAATATTGCATTGGTGTATCAGCATTTTGGGCTATTTCCATTTTTAAATGTCTATGATAATATAGTTTTTCCTCTTAGGATGCGAGGAGAAAATAGATCATTATATAATACAAAAGCCATGGACCTGATTAAAAAACTTGGAATTGAACATTTGGTGAAATCAGGGATAAGAAACTTATCAGGTGGAGAAAAGCAGAGAGTTGCTCTTGCAAGAGCACTGATTATGAAACCTGACCTATTAATGCTTGATGAACCACTATCTGCATTGGATGCAGAAAATAAAAGTGCTGCGGCAGAACTCATTGATAATTTAGTCAACACAAGAAATATTCCCATGATATATGTGACTCATGATATGGATGAAGCTCATTACTTTGCCGATCGTATTGCATATATTAAAAATGGTCAAATAATCAAAGAGGAAGACAATAAAAAAGCAAATAACTAAACTATAGTGCATAAAGAGCTAATTTAAGCTATAATAATATCTAAGTAGTTAAAATGGAGTGAAAAATGATATATAAACAACTTTTGGATTATTATAACAAATTAATAAAAGAGAAAAACATTGAATTGGAAGAAGTCTCTCTTTATATCAAGACCTTGACACCTGAAGAAGCCATCGGAAATCCAGTGAGACGAGATTACCCATTATTAAACGGGAAAGAGGCACTGATAGAAGCAAATTACAAGGGGAGTCTGGGACAAGCTTTTTCTTCAGCAAGAACGGAGTACAATGGTAAGCTTTCTGATATTTCAAAGCTTGATATAGGTAATAATAGTTACGACAATGCTATTTTTATAGCCGTATTAAATGCTCTGATGAAACACTATAATCTAATAGAAAAAACAGTGCATTGCAAAGATGAAGAACCTGAAGAATGCTCAAAAGAAATAGCTTATACTATTAAATCCATGGGTAATAAAAAAGTACTATTAATCGGTTATCAGCCGTCCATGATAGAAGCACTTGTAAACGAAGGTGTTAACTTAAGAGTTCTCGATTTAAATCCTGAAAACATCGGTCAAAACAGATATGGGCTTCTCATTGAACATGGAGATATATACCCTGATGCGATTGATTGGTGTGATATTATTCTATGTACCGGTTCAACCATTGTAAACGGTAGTATAGTTAATTTTCTGGGTAGTAAACCGGTATATTTTTACGGAACAACTATCGCAGGACCGGCTATTATACTCGGTCTAAATAGATTGTGTTTTAAAGCGGAGTAGATATGAGAAAGATACTAATAGGAATAATTACAGTTCTAATTCTGGGATTTGGGTATCTAGCCTTCTTTAATGCTGAAGATACAGAAATAAAACTACCTAATCCAGAAAAAATCGTAGAAATAAAAATGATAGATGTTTCAAAAAACGAGATCAAGTATGAAGATCCGGAAGAAATTACTAGAATTGTTGAAGACTTTAGCACTAAAATAAAGACAGAAAAAACCAGTATTAGCGGTACTCCGCATATTGATGACTGGGTGAAGATCACGTTTGTTCAACAGAGCAAAGAGGAATCCATAGCATATATCTATGAAGATGAAGGTGTGTACTATATTGAACAGCCTTATGTAGGGGTGTGGATTTTAGAAAAAAATCCAGAATCATGGATATATGGTCATGAGTATGAAAAGACGCCTTAGCAAAAAGCTAGGGCTTTTTATTGCAATTGTACAGAGGTTGTATGATAATAATAATATCGAATTAATACAAAATTAATTCATTAAGAAAAAAATACTAAGCCATAAGAGGAGGCAATATGTACAGTGAATTAAATCCCAAAGAGGTTTTTTATTGGTTTGAAAAAATCTCTGAGATTCCAAGATGCTCAGGCGATGAAAAGAGAGTTTCTGATTTTTTAGCCCAGTTTGCAGTGAAAAGAAATTTAGATTACATTCAAGATAAAGAGCTAAATGTAATCATCAAAAAGCCTGCTACCAGTGGATACGAAGACTCTGATACGGTTATCATTCAAGGGCATATGGACATGGTTTGTGAAAAGTCGTCAGACTCGGGTCATGACTTTACCTGTGATCCGATTGAGCTGATAGTCGATGGAGACGTAGTAAGAGCTAATAATACAACTCTTGGAGCAGATAATGGTATAGCAGTGGCTTTTGGACTTGCAATCCTTGACTCTGTAGACATATCTCATCCGGCGCTGGAACTCTTAGTAACCACAAATGAAGAGACCGGAATGGATGGAGCTGCAGTAGTACGCGGGGAGAATCTCGATGGTAAGATAATGTTAAACATAGACTCCGATGTTGAAGGAACTTTTTTGGTTTCATGTGCAGGAGGAGTTAACCAAACGGCGACTTTTGATCTAAAAAGAGAGGCATGCGATTCAATCGGAATAAAAATTGTAGTCAAAGGTTTAAAAGGTGGCCACTCTGGAGTTGAAATAATTCAGCAAAGAGGAAATGCTATAAAAATTCTGGCAAGACTTATAAATGGATTAAGAAATGAAACGGGAACTACTATATCATATATTAAAGGCGGTTCAAAGCATAATGCAATTGCAAATTACGCTGAAGCTCTAGTAACTACTGATAATTATAAAGCTGCTAGTGATCTTCTTAATGAACTGGCAAAATCTATAGCGGAAGAATTCGCAGTTGAAGAGCCTGATTTAGAAGTTAATTTATCTGAAGAAAAAGTAGATTCATGTCTTGAAACTGAAATTAGTGAAAGTATCCTGGATTTTCTAATGATGACTCCTGATGGAGTACAATCGATGAGTAAAAATATTGAAAACCTTGTTGAGACGAGTCTAAACACCGGTATTGTCAGCGAGCAAGACAATGTGTTAAGCGTAGTTTATGCACTTAGATCCTCATCGGCATCCTCCCTTAGTAATTTAGAAAATACCATTAAAATAATGGCTAAAAGAGTAGGAGCAGACATTATTTCATCAAACGGATACCCGGCTTGGGAATACGAACCAAACTCAAAGGCGCGAGAAGTAGCCAGTAGAGTTTATAGTGAAGTCTTCGGAGAAGAGGCAAAAATAGGTGCAATCCACGCAGGGCTGGAATGCGGAATCCTTAAAAAAGCACTTCCTGATACTGACATGATAAGCTTTGGACCGAATATATATGGTGCACATACTACAACTGAGAGCTTGAGCATCAAGTCTGTACAAAGGGTTTGGAAATTGTTTTAAAATTATTGGAAGAATTAAAGTAATTCCTAGTTCGTAAAGTAATAAAAACTTATTATATTGATATTAGAAAATTGTTCTATATCTTATTGTGCAAATAAAATTCGTCTATGTGAAGTTATATTAACTCACATAGGCGATTTTTATTTATAATAATTACAAAATGTCTATTTTATGCGATTGCAACAAAACTTTGCTTGCAGGATTTATTAATTTTGGATATTATTGAACAAGAGGAGGTGTTCGCTATGTTGGGAGATAATATAAAAAAGTATAGGGCAGAGGCAAAATTATCTCAATCTGAACTTGCAGAGAGGCTTTACGTAACAAGGCAGGCAGTTTCAAACTGGGAACGTGGGATAAGCGAGCCGGATGTTGAAATGCTACTAAGGATTAGCAAAGAGCTTCATATCTCTATAGAGAATTTGATAGGAGATGAGGAAGAAAAAGAAGTTTTTAGCAGAAGGACAACTCGAATTCTTTTGTCGCTTCAGTTGCTTTTGATTTTGTTAATTATAATCTTACGATTTTCAACAGACTATATTCAAAATATGGGAACACTGCTTTTTCTTTCGTTCTATCCATTTATGTCGGGAACATTGTATTTAATTTTTGGATATATGTATAAATCCAATGATTTTAGTTTATTATCCGGATACGATTCACGCATGCACTATGACCTGAATCAATTAAAAAGAGTTGTATCCGCACAAGAGACATGGATTAATTTTATAAATATCATTCATATGAGCTTGCAATTATTGCTTTTTATTTTAAATATTAATGATGGAAGAAGCTTTATTGTACTTATGTTTACTTATCTTTTGTCTATGGTTATAGGAGTACTTAAGATTGATCATGCACATATGGATGGACTTTATACTAAAGAAGTGGATTATTTAAAGGCAAAGCATCAAATGAAGATTACTTATTTTTTATTAGCAGCAGTTTTTCTTCCTATTTTGATAGTGATGGGAGCTGAGTTAATTGGATTTGAAAGCATTGAGTCCGATAATCTATATATTGTAGGTTTAATTGTGCTAACTTCCTTACCAATACCAACTATCATTATTGAAAGCGAAAGGATTCATAAGATGGTAGAAGCTAAAGAAGACTATAGATTGGGAAAAGTCTCAATAGGTATTCTGGTCACTTGCTTTATAGGAAATATGATTTTTACATGGCAAATGATTGGCTTTTAGAGATACTAAAAAAGTTCAGAAAGTTTAGATGAGTAAATTAATCTTTAAAATATGATTTTATCTTTTTAGATAATGCTAAAGCAGCTAAACTTTGTAATTATCTAGCTGCTTTTTGACTTTTTATTCCATAATTATTGATATAAATTGATCGAGAGAAAGATTATTAAAGTAGTGGTTTATATCTACATCGGAAAGTGCTGATCTAATATCTGATTCTTCAAGATTCACATCTATTAGTTTTTCTCTAATATCTTCAGAATCTCCGTTTCCGAAATAATCACCATAGAAAGAAATATCGGTAATTTTACCGCCATTAACATCCATGTACATTTCAAGCTTTCCAAAACCGTCGATTCTTCTTTCTTTTACCACACTATACTTTGGAGAAGCCCCGTAGTTCCATTCCCATTTACTGTATACTTCTTCACATAGCTTATCGACATTTGCGATGTCTTCATCTGTAAGTTCGTAAACTTCCATATCATTTTCACTGAACATAAAATCTCTAAGAGCAGCTATAAAGTCTTGTACAGTTAGGTCATCTTTTATATACGGTTTGATATTTGTGACCCTACTTCTTACTGATTTGATTCCTTTTGACTCAATCTTATCTTTAGAAACTTTTAATGCATTTGTAAGGATGTCAAGGTTTGAATCAAACATAAGGGTGCCATGATGCATAACTCTACCTTTTTTCTTATACATTGCATTACCGGAAAACTTTTTGCCATCCAGAGTCATATCATTTCTTCCGGAAAGCTCAGCAGTAGCACCTAAGCTGGCAAGAGCTTTTACTACAGGATTACAAAATCTTGCAAAGTCAAAAGTGTTATCCGGATTGTCATCTATAAAGGTATAGTTTAAATTTCCCATATCGTGATAAACTGCGCCACCGCCTGATAGTCTTCTAACTACCTTTATATCATTATCCTTGACGTACTCTGCATTTACTTCTGCAGCCGTATTTTGGTGCTTTCCTACAACTATGGTGTTGTCATTTTGCCAAAGCATAAAGTATCCGTAATCAGTGTCCAAATTATCAAAAACATATTGTTCAAGAGCTAAGTTCCAGTAACAATCGGTACTAGGACTTAAAATATATCGCATCATTTTATAAAAAACCTCCTTATATTCATATATTTTATTCTATACTATGTAATAAAAAAGTCAATGAGAGTTTATGATCCTAATATTTTAATATATGAATAATTTGAAATTGTTTTCTTCTATGCTTATAAAGAATAGCGAAATTTTATGTTGTATCTCCTATTTAAATATTATAAAAATACCTTATTACAATAATATATTATATGTAATATAGAAGTATACATCCCTTATAAATTTACATCAAGAATTTATAAAAAGAGATAATCACATATAAAAAAGGCATCAACTTTCATAATAATTCAGTTAAAGCTTGTAAATATCAATTGTGTTTTTACTTTAAATAGTGTATTATAATGGGTAAAGAATATCAAATAATTACAAAACATGAATGGGGGATAAAATGGAGACTAAACAGCGGAAAGCGGTTTCATTAGAAACCTTTGTAGTAATCATTGTGGTGGTTGGACTTTTCGTGTACATGGGCAATGTAATGGGCGTAGGCAATATGTTTAATACTCTTATGTATACAGCTCATGACTTACTTCTTAACACAGTATTCTTTATAATGGCGATAGCAGTATTAACGGGAGCTTTATCTGCTCTTATGTCTGAGTTTGGAGTTATAGCACTTATCAATTATTTAATATCACCGATTATGGGTCCACTTTACAAATTACCCGGTGCTGCTGCACTTGGTGTTGTTACAACCTTTCTAAGTGATAATCCTGCGATTATAGGACTTGCAAACGACAAGGGATTTTCAAGATATTTTAAAGATTATCAAATGCCAACTCTTTGTAATCTTGGAACTTCATTTGGTATGGGACTTATCGTATGGACATTTATGGGCTCGCTTGGAAATGGTATCGAGTATATGAAAGCCGCTACTATCGGTGTTCTTGGAGCTGTTATAGGTTCAATAGTATCTGTACGAATCATGCTTTATTTTACTAAAAAGTTTTTCGGTGTTACTAATAAAAACGGAACTGATACTATAGGAGTATACGACGGTATGAGAGATGTTCCTGAAGGATCAGCCGTTGAAAGAGTTTTAAATGCTATCCTTGAAGGTGGAAAAAATGGAGTACAGACAGGTATGGATATAATCCCCGGAGTAGTCGTAATCTGTACACTGGTTATGATTCTTACTTCTAAAGGACAAGTGGATGCGTCAGGAAATATAATTTATACAGGCGCTGCATACGAAGGAGTTGGACTGATACCTAAACTAGGTGAGCTGGTTTCCCCAATTATCAACCCAATATTTGGCTTTACCTCACCCGAAGCAATTGCATTTCCGATTACTGCTCTCGGTGCGGTAGGAGCTGCAATGGGTATGGTCCCAAGACTACTCACGGAAGGCCTTATAGGTGGTAACGACATCGCAGTATTTACAGCGTTAGGAATGTGTTGGTCAGGATATTTATCAACTCATGTAGGTATGATGGATGCACTAGGAGTTAGAAAGCTGGCAACAAAAGCAATCATAAGTCATACCATTGGAGGCATAGTTGCGGGTGCGTCCGCACACTTTATATATGTTTTATTGATAGGATCTTAAAAACTCGAGCACTGCTCGGGTTTTTATTTGTTACTTATTCCAATACATGTTATAATAATTATCATACTTTTTTGGAGGAATAATGAAGATTAACAGTATTACTAAAATCGGACTATTCGTTGCATTAGTAATTGTAGGGACTATGATTTCACTTCCGATTGGACCTGTGTCCGTAACACTACAAACGCTAATTCTTATGATTAGTCTGCTGGTACTTAAACCAACCGAAGCAGTGCTTGTTCCAATTATCTACACTATTTTAGGACTTATAGGATTACCTATATTTTCAAATGGTGGTGGGGGACCGTCAGCTATTTTTACACCAAGTTTTGGTTTTATAATAGGCTTTACAATCTCCACGTTTATAACGAATAGAATAACGGCAAATATGCCTGATGGTAGTAGAAAATTAATAATAAAACTACTGCTTTTCAATTTGTTTTTATATTTAATCGGTCTGCCTTATATGTACTTTATACTGAACAACTATCTAGGTAAGGGAGTGGATCTATACTTTGTACTTAAGTTTGGATTACTACTATTTATACCTGGAGACACACTCAAAACAATTCTTGCATTTCTAGTTTCAAAGAGGCTAAAAAGCGTAGATATGTTTAAGAACTAGCCTCTTTAATAGAGGCTTTTTCATTTAAAGGAAGTGGTTGTATGAGAGAATTAAACACTGATAATAAAAAGAGGGTTATAAGCTTTGAGGACATTCACTTTGTTAGGGATAGGAGAGAAATTCTTAAAGGGATTAGCTGGGATATTCTGGAGGGGGAGAAATGGGCGCTTATAGGGCTTAATGGAAGTGGGAAGTCAACTTTACTCGGGATGATTCCAGCCTATACATATCCCAGCAGTGGTAGAGTTGAGGTATTTGGATATGTTTTCGGAATGACTCATTGGTCTAGAATAAGGTCTAGGCTTGGCTATGTCTCAACTACGATGAAAGACCTACTTCCAGCTATGCATTCAAAGACACCTAGGACTATTATAAGAAGCGGTGCCGAAAATACTATCGGTTTTTATAATGAACTCACTCTCGAACAGAAGGACAGAGCAGAAATGCTAATAAACAATTTCTCGCTAGAGCATGTGTCGGAAAAGACTTACTTCAGTCTATCGGAAGGAGAGCAGAGAAGGACCCTACTAGCCAGAGCTTTTATGAACCAGCCGGACCTCATGGTGCTCGATGAGCCATGTGCAGGCCTTGATTTAAGAGGAAGGGAAGAACTGCTCAGCAATCTAAACGATTACTGCATGAGAGATGACAAACCTCTCATATATGTCACTCACAATTTAGAGGAAATCATCCCCGGAATAACTCATGTGGCAATAATGGAAGATGGCATGATTACAGCTCAAGGTTTTAAAAAGGAAGTTCTAACTGAAGAAAATCTAAAGAGAATTTACTCCATGGATATCGAACTCGAATGGAAATACGATAGATCATGGATAGTGATTCCTAAGTTTAAATATTAAAAGACGTGTTCAAATACGTCTTTTTTTGCTGATTATATCATCCAATATTTGTAGTCCGGTTTCTATATCGGAGGTGTCCATACCTGTAAAACCAAGTAAATACATATTCCTTTTTACTCCGTTATGGCTAAATCTATCCACAGGAGTTATTCCAACTCCATGCTTTAGTGCAAGTTTAGCAAACTCATTGCTATTAAGCTCAGTATCAACTTCGACGGAAAAAGAAGTACCGGAGTGAGGTTCTTGAACCTTGATTCCTTTAATTCCCTTAAGCAAGCTGAGCATTTTCATATGTTTTTTAGAATATAGCTGTCTCATGCGATTTATGTGTTTCTCGAAGTATCCATCTTTTATAAACTTAGAAAGCGCGGATTGGATAAACACAGAGCACGGGCATCCAAAACCTGAAAAAGCTTCATTGTAAATCTGCATAAGGTCCTTGGGAAGAATCATATAACTAATTCTGAGTGCCGGTGTTAAGCATTTTGAAAAACTTCCCATATAGATTACTGAGTCGTTTGAATCTATACTCTTAAGTGATGGCGTAGGTCTGCCACTAAACTTAAAATCCCCATCATAATCATCTTCTATTATGTATCTCCCACTTTTAGCCCAATTAAGAAGTTCGTACCTTCTTGAAGTCGTCATAACAATTCCCGTAGGAAACTGATGAGCCGGCGTTACTAAGCAGATGTCTACATTGCTTTTTACTAGTTCATCAACTCTAATTCCTGAGTCATCAAGAGGGATGGCTGAGCAATGTTCGATGTCATAGGTGAAGAATTCATTTCCCCAAGCATACCCCGGATCTTCGAAGCCGTAGACTGTGTCTGAATTAAATAGACGTCTCAGCAGGTAGAATAAATGCTCCGTACCGGCGGATATGATGATATCATCTGCAGTTGTTTGGATTCCTCTTGAATTATATAAATAATTTGCGATCGAATTTCTTAATTCGTACAATCCCTTAGGATCACCTTGTTTTAAAAGTGTTTCATCGTAATCTATGGTTTCTCTAAAAACTCTTTTCCAAATAGAGAAAGGAAACGAACTACTGTCTACTCCACTATAAGAGAAATTATATATCGGAGATATCTGTGTAGTAGGCAGTGCATCTGTCTGTGAAGGAAGTTGAACTAGATGGTCGGTTTTATTTACAAAGAATCCTACTTTTTCAATAGCTGAGATATAGCCTTCGATTTCTAATTGATAATAAGCATTCGAAACTGTGTTTTTACTAACAAGGCATTCGCCGGATAGTGCCCTAATGGAAGGGAGCTTGAAGCCTTCAGATATTTCCCCGGATATTATTTTGTTTTTTATTGACTCATAAATTTGAATATATAAATGTTCGTCAGGATTTAATTCTAAATACATATGTCCTCCATTATCTGTACCCATAAAAATAAATAGTTTTGATACTTACAATAGTAACAGTATATCATATACAATCAAAACATAATTAAATTATATACAAATAATGGAGGTAAGAATGGATATTTTTGAAAAGTTAAATGGTGGAGTTATTATGGATGTAACAAATGTAGAGCAAGCAGTTATAGCAGAAAGAGCTGGTGCCTGTGCAGTTATGGCACTTGAAAGAGTTCCTGCAGATATTAGAGCAGCAGGTGGAATTTCAAGAATGAGCGATCCATACATGATAGAAGAGATTGTCAATGCAGTGAATATTCCGGTGATGGCAAAGGTAAGGATAGGACACTTTGTTGAAGCGCAGATACTCGAGAGTCTAAAAGTGGATTTTATAGATGAATCAGAAGTTCTGTCACCGGCAGATGAGTGCTACCATATTGACAAGACTAAGTTCAATACGCCATTTGTATGCGGTGCAAGAAATCTAGGCGAAGCTCTTAGAAGAATTTCTGAAGGGGCAAAGATGATACGTACAAAGGGAGAACCGGGAACCGGAGATATAATCCAAGCTGTTAAGCATATGAGACAGATAATGACAGAGATTGCAAATGTTAAGTCGCTAAACGAAGATCAGCTTTACTTTGCGGCTAAAGAATACGGAGTTAGTGTAGAACTTTTAAAATATGTTCATGAACATGGTAAACTACCGGTACTTAATTTCTCTGCAGGCGGAGTTGCAACTCCTGCGGATGCAGCGCTTATGATGCAGCTAGGAGCTCAGGGAGTTTTTGTAGGAAGCGGTATTTTTAAGTCCAAAGACCCTGAGAGTCGTGCAAAGGCAGTCGTAAAGGCTGTTGAAAACTATAATGATCCGGAAGTACTGCTTGATGTATCCAAGAACATTGGAGAGCCAATGGTCGGCATCAATGAGGACGAAATAAAAATCATTATGAGTGAAAGAGGAATATAAAAGGGACAATTATAAGGTTTTCTTATAAGCTTATAAAAATTATTTATTTGCAATACCTCTATCTTAAATCTACAATATACATGTAAGAAAAGGAATAATAGTATTTATTGAAAGGGGTATGAGATTATATGGAAAACAAAAACGTAGAATTCTTGGATAAAATTCAAGAAACGGCGGAAGGATACTTTAGAAGAGGAGAATTTTTCTGCTCTGAGGCAGTTGTTCAAACCATAAATGATGCACTTGGTAAACCAATGCCTGAAGAGGTAGTTAAGATGGCTTCCTCATTTCCTATAGGACTCGGTAAAGCTCAATGTCTATGTGGTGCTGTATCCGGTGGTGAGATGGCACTTGGAATTGTTTATGGACGTGTACATGGCGAGGAAATGCATCCTAAGATGTTTGAACTTGCTAAAGGGCTTCATGACTGGACAGTTGAAAACTACAAAGCAACTTGCTGTAGGACCATTACTAGGAAGTGGAAAGGCGATAATTTCCAATCTCCGGAGAGAAAAGAACACTGTATCAAGATTACCGGAGAAGTTGCAAGATGGGTTGCAGAAAAACTGGTTGAAGATGGAAAACTGGTTCCCGGTGATGCATAAATGGAAAAAATACTAAAAGCTATACCAATACCACTAGCTGGTGTTGCTCTTGCGCTTGCAGCATTAGGAAACCTTGTTCAAAGCTATGGTCAAGGTTTTAGAAATGTACTGGGGTTAATAGCGGCTGTTATTATCGTTTTATTATACCTAAAAATTATAACCAACTTTTCAGGCTTTATGGAAGAGATGAATAATCCGATAACAGCGTCGGTATTTGCAACCTTCCCAATGGCAAACATGTTGTTAGCAACTTACCTGAAACCTTATGCAGCAGGTTTTGCGAAAGGCTTATGGTTCTTTGCGATAGCAATGCATGTGGTATTAATACTATATTTTGTATCTAAATTTGTTCTTAAATTTGATATAAACAAGGTGTTTCCAAGCTGGTTTATCGTATTTGTTGGAATTGTAGTAGCATCAGTTACTTCTCCTGCATTTGAAATGACAGGACTTGGTAGAAATATATTTTGGTTTGGATTGATAGCCAATGCAATACTTCTTGCTATTGTTATATATAGGACTGTTGTCGTAAAGGGAATTCCGGAACCGGCTTTTCCACTACTTGCAATATACTCTGCACCGGTAGCTCTAAATCTTGCAGGTTATATGAGTGCATTTGAAGCTAAATCAAATACTCTTGTATATATACTATTAATACTATCGCAAGTATTTTACTTCTATGCTCTTACAGTACTGGGAAGATCACTTTCAAAAGGTAAGTTTGTCCCTGCATATGCCGGATTTACTTTTCCGCTTGTAATTTCCGCAATATCACTTAAACTAACGAATGGTTATTTTGGTAAAGCAGGAATTTCAATACCGGGACTGGGAATACTTGTAAAAATAGAAGAAGCAATTGCCGTTATCATAGTGCTATATGTATTATTTAAATTTATAATGAGCATAAGTGCTGCTATGAATGCAGAATCATAAATGTATAAGCATAGTCATCTCCTTTTGATGATTATGCTTATTAAATTTTAAAGAAAGATTACAATAATGTAATATTATAAAATTATATAAAAAAATTGTGAAATTTGTCTTTATTTAAAAAAATATATGCTATAATAGAGCTTGATGATTATACATTTTAACAGAGGTGTGAGATGAACAGAGATATAAACAATGATGACAATAGAATAGACGAAGACTTACCTCAAGAAAACCGGGATGAACCAAAGACTCCGGAAGCGGAAGAAATAGTGGAGATTGAGGAGCCGAGTGATGAGGTAGTTGAGATAGAAGAACCTGATGATGTAGTTGAAACAACCGATGATACAGTTGAAACAGGGGTTATAGAAAAAGATGAATCCGTTGTTCTTGAGACGGCAGAGGCTGCTATTGATGAACCGGAGGAGGAAGTACAAGATATTCAGGAAGATTCTGAGCCTATTTACGAGGACAATATCAGTGAAGAAGCTGAACCGGTTAAAAAGAGAGGGTTTTTGAAGTTTCTTATAATTCCTCTGATTCTAGGGGCGGCATATCTTGCAGGGGCTTTTTATTTTACATCTCATGCTATGCCTAGGACCACTGTAAACGGCAAGGATGTAGCACTAAGGGAAATTTCAAGTATTGATCCACTTGAGGGTATGGAATTAAAAGATATTACAATCACAAAAAAAGGCGGAGAAACTACTGTTCTTAAGCCAAGTGAAATAGATATGGTTCTCAAACCTGAAACCGAACTTAATATACAGCAGGATAATTTTAGATGGCCTATGAGTCTTTTTGAAGATGACCATTATGAAATAAATATTCTAACCGAATACGATGAAGCTAAACTAAAAGCATTTATAAATGATAATTTTGTAAAAGATGCAGTTAAACCTGTGAATGCAAAACTTGAAAAGGTAGACGGAATTTATCAAATTATTCCGGAGGTTGAAGGGAACTTCATTCCTGAAGGGCTTGTGACCGATAAGCTGTTGGAAACAATTACAAGTGGTAATAATGAAGTGGATCTATCTGAATCTTATGAACAACCTGAGATTAGAAAAGATGATCCAAAATTTACAGCAGCCATGGCAGAGATTGACAAGTACACTAATAAAGAGCTTGATATAAACTTTATCTTTAAAAAAGAGAAGATGGATAAAGCGGTTCTAAGTGAATTTGTGCAAGTTGACGATAAGCTAAATGTAACTTACAATCCTGAAAAACTACATGAGTATGTTGTTAATCTGGCTGTTCAATATGATACTTATGATAAGTACAGAACTTTTGAATCTACAAATAGAGGGACCATAGAGGTGCCACCTGGAATCTACGGATGGCAGATGGATGTAGCTGAAACTGAAAAATTAATTACAGAATCCCTAGAAAATGGAACAACTGAGATTGATCCAATCTATAATATAGAAGGAACTCTAAGAACAGAAGACGGGGGCGACATAGGTTCGACTTACATTGAAGTAGATCTTTCAAATCAATATATGTGGTACTATGAAGCCGGTGAACTAATAATAAGTGCACCTGTTGTTACAGGGGATCCCACAAGAGGAGTTGCAACACCTCCTGGAGCAAATGTTGTTTGGCATAAAGAGAGAAATAAACCTCTTGAAGGTATAGATCCAAGTGGTAATCCATATGTTGCACCTGTTGACTACTGGATGGCGGTAGACTGGTCACACACCGGAATTCACAACGCAAGATGGAGAGAAAATGCAGGTGGATTTGGTGGAAATATTTTTATGGGTAATGGAAGTTTCGGATGTATAAACACACCTTACTATGAAGTATCGGTACTTTACGAAAGAGTGCCGGTTGGAACGCCTGTTTTAATGTATGAATAAAAGCAAAGCCTAAGTTTGCAGCTGCAGACTTAGGCTTTTTAGATGAATTTTATGAAAATTGGGAACAATAAAACTGTAATAAAACCTGCTATGACTATACAAAGGCCACTTATCGCACCAGCTATTTCAGAAATAGTTAGAGCTTTGGTAGTGCCTACAGCATGAGATGCTGTACCTAGAGCGGCTCCTTTTGCAACATCGATGTCTATCTTTAGTTTTTTAACTAGAAAATCGCATATTATTACACCTAAAAGACCTGTAATAGAAATTGCAAAAGAAGTAAGCGAAGGTATTCCTGCATATTCTTCTGTAAGTGGCAGTGCTATTGCAGTAGTTATGGACTTAGGGAGAATGGAAATAAGAATGGTTCTATCCAATCCGAAAAATTTTCCCATAATAAAAATGCTTACAAGCGCAGTAAGACTGCCGACAGCAGACCCTATAAGGATGGGCCATTTATACTTTTTGAACACTTCAAAATTATGATAAAAAGGTACGGCCAGTGCTACCGTTGCAGGCATAATTAAAAATTGTATAAATGCTCCTCCCACCATAAAATCATCATAACTGATGTTTAGACTCTTCAGGATTATTATAATTAGGATAATGGCAATTAGTAATGGATTTAATATACTTAGATTTATCTTTTTATTTATTATCATTCCTATATAATAGCAGCCAATAATCAAAAATATGCCAAAAATCGGACTATTGGTCATCTTTTCTTCCTACTAGAAATTTCACCGTTAAACCTGTAGAAATAAAGGTCAAAAAGGTTGAAACCACAACTATTATTAAAAAAGGAACTACTTTATCGGCTACCAAGTGGTAAGTATTTACAAGTCCCACTGCAGGTGGAATAAAAAACATTGCCATCATACCAAGCAGTATACCGGCAACATCTTTTATAGAATCATATTTAATAAAACCACTTAATAGTAAAATAAAAAGAATAACCATAGCATATACGGTATCAGGTACCGGAAGTCCAAGTACAGTTTTAATTAGTGAACCGGCAAAAAGAGACGCCATTATCACAGCCAGTCCATAAATGTTTTTCATTTATTTAAGAAGCTTATCGACAACTAGATTGACTGATTTTCCATCAGTCTTGCCACCTAGCTTTGCCATCACATTTTTCATGATAATGCCCTTTGCTTTAGGTGACAGTTCTATGCCTTCCTCTTCAATTATTTTTTTAATCGCTTCAATTAGCTCATCTTCACTTAGTTGCTCCGGTAGATAAGACTCAATAATTTCAATCCTCTTTTTAGTTTCATCTATAACATCAGTTCGGTCACTTGGTAGTGATTCGAGTGTATCTCTAGCTTGTTTTAACTCTTTTTGTACATATTTTATTGCTTCATCATCAGTCAAAACTTTTTTCTCTTCTTTTTCTGCAAGCGAAATAAGAGACATCATATTGCTGATGACAGCTGTTTTTAACTTGTCTTTTTCCTTCATTGCAGACATTTTATCCTTGCGTAGGTTTTCTAAAAAACTCATAAAACACCTCCTTATTTTTCTTAATTAAAGTATATCACTTAAGCTTTTCTAAATCTATAGCATGAGTAATTAAATTGAAAATCAGTATTATTCATTTTAATATGAAAAGACCGCGTAATTGCGGTCTTTTCTCTCAAGCAAAATCAATTCATCTCATCTTCGGGAATCAAAAACATCCAGTAAAAACCGAATTTATCTCTTACTTGTCCATATAGAGGACTAAAAGAGGTCGGTTCCATAGGCATTATAACTTCTCCATCAGCTGCAAGTGCATCAAATGCTCTTCTTAGTTCCACTTCATCATGTGAGTCAACCGAGATCCAAACACTTTCAGAAGGAGTGGAGATTGTACCCGGCATATTATCGCTAAGGGAAATATCTCCCGCAAATGTCTTGAAGTTTGAGTAAGCGATTAAATCCTTAATGTCATCAGTCACAGGGAAATCGGGATCTTCCGGCATTTCTGAAAACTTTAGTACATAGACATCAGTTGCATTAAAAACGTCCACATAGTAATCTAAAGCTTCTCGTGTATTTCCATTAAAAGACAAATATACTTTTATCATTTAGAGCCTCCTTATTTAAACACGATGAATCGTGTTTGTATTATATATACCCGTTAATAATGAGTATCAATTAAAAAATGTTTTAAGCTTTGGAAAGATATTATCAATAGTAGCTTATTAGAGATATAAGCAGTAGTTTATATTATTTACTGTACATACATTAATCAGCAAAAGTATATAACGTTAAAGCAGATTAAAAAATTATATAATAATTGACATATATTGCTTTGATTGCTATAATTTTCTTTAATACACTTGTATACTAGTGCGGAGATTCCGCACTTTTTAAATAGACTGGAGGATTATGATGATTTGGGCTAAAGAAGAAGCTTTTTCAAGAGGAGAAATTGAAAAAATTCAGCTAGAAAGGCTTAAAAAACAAGTAGAAGTTGCATATAATAAAGTGAGTGCTTATAGGACCAAGATGGATGAGATTAAACTCAAACCCGAGGATATAAAATCTCTAAATGACCTATCAAGACTACCTTTTATTACTAAAAATGATTTTAGAGAAAATTACCCATTTGGACTTTTCGCTGTCGAAAGAAATGAGCTAAGAAGACTTCATGCATCATCAGGAACAACAGGGAAACCTACGGTAGTGGGATATACTGAAAAGGATATAGAAAGCTGGACTGAAACTGTAAGTAGGATTGCAGTAATGGGAGGAGCTAAATCTGATGATACTGCTCAGATATGCTTTGGTTATGGGATGTTTACCGGAGCCCTTGGTCTTCACTATGGCCTAGAGAAGATTGGAGCAGACATAATACCATCTTCTGTTGGAAATACTAAAAAACAAATAATGTTTATGAAGGATTTTGGAACTACCATACTTGTTGCAACACCGTCGTATGCACTACATATTGCAGAGGTCATTCAGCAGGAAGGCTATGTACCGGCTAGAGACTTTGAACTTAGAATTGGACTATTGGGAGGAGAAGCACTCTCAGATAAGATGAGATATGAACTAAACGAAATTTGGGAAGGAAAAGTTCTATTTACTCAAAATTACGGTATGAGCGAATTAAATGGCCCGGGAATCTCAGGTGAATGCGAGGAAATTGCAGGTATGCATATCAACGAGGATCATTTTATTGCTGAGATTATAGATCCTGATACTTGTGAAGTTCTTCCACCGGGAAGCGAAGGAGAGCTTGTAATAACTTGTCTAACTAAGGAGGCGATTCCTCTTTTAAGATATAGAACTAGGGACATCACCTCACTTAATTATGATAAGTGCAGATGTGGTAGAACAACTGTTAGAATGGAACCACTTAAAGGTAGAAGTGATGATATGCTTCTTATCAGAGGGGTAAATGTATTTCCTTCTCAGATAGAAGAAGTGCTTTTAAAAATTCCTGAAATTGGTTCAAACTACGAGATTACCGTAGACAGAATTAGACATATGGATACGATGACGGTAAAAGTAGAATTGATTGACTACGACCTACTTGAATCTTTCTCGCTGCTTGAGAAGTTAGAAAAGAAGATTAAGTTTGGTATTAGAGAAATAGTAGGAATCGATGCGTCGATAAAAATCCTTGCTCCGAGATCACTAAAGAGATTTGAAGGAAAGGCTAAAAGGGTTACAGATTTAAGAGAGGATTAATTCCTTTCAAATATAAAAGAGGTGTAATGATGACTGAAAAAACAATAATGCTGGGTAATGAAGCTATTGCAAGAGGTGCTTATGAGGCCGGAGTACTTGTTTCAAGTGCATATCCGGGCACTCCAAGTACGGAAATTAGCGAATACCTAGCTCAATATAAAGATGAACTCTACTGCGAATGGGCACCAAATGAGAAAGTTGCAGCTGAAGTTGCTATTGGTGCGTCTATGGCTGGAGTTCGTGCAATGTGTTCGATGAAACACGTGGGACTTAATGTTGCAGCTGATCCGCTCTTCACAGCTTCATATATTGGGGCACTAGGTGGATTGGTATTTATAGTTGCAGACGATCCGGGACTTTATAGTTCCCAAAATGAACAAGATACCAGAAGTGTAGCGATAGCAGCAAAAGTTCCTGTTTTAGAACCTTCGGATAGTTCTGATGCCAAGGAGTTTACTAAGATAGCTTTTGAAATTAGCGAAAAATACGACACACCTGTAATACTTAGAACTACAACCAGACTTTCTCACTCCCAGGGAGTGGTTAATCTTGATGATAGAGTTGTACCGGATACTCATGAATACCAAAGAAATCCGGCTAAAAATGTTATGATGCCAAGCAATGCTAGAAAAAGGCATCCATATGTTGAGGATAATCTCGCCAAACTATCGGAAGATGCTTCTGAAATGGATTACTTAAATAAGCTTGAACTAAACGACACTAAAGTCGGAATTATAACTTCCGGGATTCCTTATCAGTATGTAAAGGAAGCAATGCCGGAGGCTTCTGTTTTAAAACTGGGACTTGTACATCCATTACCAAGGAAACTTATAGAGGATTTTGCAAATAAGGTTGATAGATTGATAATATTTGAAGAGCTTGATCCTGTAATAGAACGTGAAGTTAAATCTTGGGGAATCCAATGCGAAGGAAAAGAACTTTTTCCACTTATTGGTGAGTATAATGCAGAAATACTCAAAGCATTTTTTACAGAAAAAACAGATAAAGAACCTGCTGAAACTGCTCCTGTAAGACCACCAATACTATGCCCGGGATGTCCACATAGAGCAGTATATTCCGTACTTAATAAATTAAAAATCCATGGCGCCGGGGACATAGGCTGTTATACGCTTGGTGCGGTTGAGCCGCTAAATGTAATCGACTCTACCATATGTATGGGAGCGAGTATTAGTTCTCTGCATGGTATGGAGAAGGCTAGAGGAAGCGAGTATATTAAGAACTGGATAGCAATAATTGGGGATTCTACTTTCCTACACACCGGAGTAAATTCGTTGATGAATATGGTTTACAATGGTGGAACCGGAACTGTACTCATTTTAGACAACTCGACTACGGCAATGACAGGACATCAAGACAATCCTGCTACAGGACTTAGTTTGATGGGTGAAGTGACAAATGAAATCGACATCGCTGAACTTTGCAGAGCTGTTGGTGTTAAAAATGTTGTTGAAATAAACTCATTTGAAACTAAAGTTTTAGAAAAGACTTTTAAAGAGGAACTTGCACGTGACGAAGTTTCTGTAATCATTGCTAAAGCTCCATGTGTATTACTTAAAGGTAAACCGATTAAAAACCAGTATGTAGTCAATAGAGAAGCTTGCAAAAAATGTAAGATCTGTATGAAACCGGGATGTCCTGCACTTACCGTTGATGAAGACGGAACTACAAGGATTAATGACACCATGTGTAATGGTTGCGGGCTTTGTTATAGGAGCTGTCCATTTGATGCAATAGAGATGGTAGACTCTATAATTGAACAGATATAGTCAGAGGTGTTTATGGAAACTAAAAATATAATGATAGTAGGAGTTGGTGGACAGGGGACACTCTTAACAAGCCGTGTACTTGGAGGAGTTATTCTCGAAGAGGGTTACGATGTTAAGTTGTCAGAAGTTCACGGTATGGCTCAAAGAGGGGGTTCTGTAACCACTTTCGTGCGTTATGGAAGTAAGGTTTATGAACCAATTGTAGAAGAAGGTTGTGCAGATATTTTAATTGCATTTGAAAGACTAGAAGGTCTAAGATATGCACATTATTTAAAAAAGGATGGTAAACTTATAATCAACGATCAAAGAATCGACCCTATGCCCGTAGTAATCGGCAAGGAAGAATATCCTGAGGATATATATGATAGACTGGGTGAAAAGTATGATTTAACGGTAGTTGATGCACTGAGTGAGGCTCGAAAACTTGAAAATGTAAGAGTATTTAATGTTATAGTACTGGGAGTTGTGTCAAAGTATTTGGATATTCCTGAGAGTACCTGGGTATCAGTAATAAAGAAGACAGTACCGGAAAAGACAATAGATGTTAACCTAAAGGCATTTGAGATTGGAAGAAATCTCTCAAAGGAGAAGATATAATGATAAAGCAAATCTCTGTATTAGTTGAAAATGAAGTCGGAACACTATCCGAAGTAACTGACGTATTGGCTAAAGAAAACATTAATATTAAGGCTTTTTCAGTGTTTGATACACAGTATTTCGGAATATTAAGACTGGTTGTTGATGAATCTGATTTAGCTGAAAAAGTTCTTAAGGAAAATGGATTTGGATATAAAGTAGGGAATGTAGTTGCAATAGAGCTGGAAAATAAACCGGGATCACTAAATGGAGTACTTAAATTGTTAGCAGAAGCAGGTTTTTTTGTTAATTACATGTACTCTATGGTGCTCAATGGTGACAATGCACCGCTAATGGCAATCCATGTAGATGACGAGGTGAGAGCTGAAGAATACCTCAGAGGAAAGGGGATAGTAGTTGTATGATATGGAATGAGTCTAAAGAGTGCATGAGTCGTGATGAATTACATCATATGCAAAGTGTCAGATTATCAAAGCTCGTAAAGCGAATATATCATAATGTTCCATACTATAGAAAAAAGATGCAGGAGATAGGATTGGAACCTTGGGATATACAATCAGTAGAAGATATTGAAAAATTACCTTTTACTACCAAGGAAGATCTAAGGGATAACTACCCATTTGGACTTTTTGCCATGCCTATGTCGGAAGTTGTAAGGCTTCATGCATCATCCGGTACGACCGGAAAAGCTACGGTTGTCGGGTATTCTCGTAGAGATATCGAGATTTGGACGGAATGTGTAACCAGAGTTCTTGCGATGGCTGATATTGGAAAAGATGATAAAATCCAAGTGTCATATGGTTATGGGCTTTTCACAGGAGGCTTGGGGCTTCACTACGGTGCTGAAAATGTCGGTGCAACTGTAGTTCCTATGTCAACTTCAGGAACTAAAAAGCAAATCACCATGATGGAAGACTTTGAATGCACAGCAGTTGCATGTACCCCATCTTACCTTTTGCATTTAATAGAAGAATTAAAAGAAAAAGCCGATTTGTCCAAACTAAAACTCAAAGCTGCGATTTGCGGTGGAGAACCATGGACTGATAATATGAGAGATGCCATAGAAGAGAGCTTAAAGATTAAAGCTTACGATATATATGGACTAAGTGAAATTATGGGACCGGGAGTTGCTGCAGACTGTAAGTATCATAATGGACTACATATTTACGAAGACCATTTCTTACCTGAAGTTGTAGACTCCGGAACTCTAAAGCAGGTTCCAACCGGAGAAACAGGCGAGCTTGTCATAACTACACTGACTAAAGAAGCATTCCCTCTTATAAGATATAGAACCAAGGATCTTACTTCTATCAATTATGATAAATGTGAATGTGGAAGAACCATGGCCAGGATCTCAAGATTTACAGGAAGATCCGATGACATGCTAGTAATCAGAGGAGTAAATGTGTTCCCATCGCAGGTTGAGTCAGCACTTCTAGAGCTTGGCGAAACTACACCTCATTATTTGATAATTGTAGATAGGGTAAACAATATGGATACATTTGAAGTTTGGGTAGAAGTCCATGAGAAATTCTTCAGTGATGAGATCAGAGAACTTGAAAAACTCAAGCATAAGATTGCTCATGGCTTACGACAGGCATTAGGACTGAATGTAGATGTAAAACTAGTTGAACCAAAGACCATAGAAAGAACATCCGGAAAAGCTACAAGGGTAATAGACAAAAGGGTACTCGTATAAGGGGGCTTTTAATATGATAAAACAACTAACAGTGTTCATAGAAAATAGAAAAGGTTCATTAACCAGAGTAACTAAGCTAATAAAAGACGCAGGAATTAATATAATAAGCTTTTCACTTGCTGATACTGAAAACTATGGACTTTTAAGGATGATGGTATCAAACCCTGACAAAGCTTACAGCATTCTAAAAGAAAACGAGATGTCAGCTAGCCTTACAGATGTGACCGCAGTGGACATAGACAATGAACCGGGTCAGCTCCATAAACTGCTATCTCTAATCGAAGATTTTGACATACAGTATATGTATGTTTTCTCCAATAGAGATGACTATTCAGGAGTTATACTTAAAATAACCGACAAGGAAGCTGCTGAAAAAGTCATTGTAGAAAACGGATTTGAGCTTATAAGTAAGGAGTTCTTTGGATTTGATAACTAAAAAAACGCCCATCAAAGGGCGTTTTTAAATTATTTTTGATCTTTGTAACCTTCCCTGATTACATGATATTCGCCTGTTTCAGTGTTTAAGTCATAGATACTAAAATTAGTCTTCATGTCTATGCCTTCCTTATGAGTTGCAAGATTGATGGATGCAGAACCTTCTTCAGCACTTTGAACTCTGTGGAATACATGGGTTGGCCAGATAAGAACTGCTCCTCCCTCTACTACTACTTCTCCATTGTGTTCAATATACTCAGGAGTAACTACAAAATTTTCAATTTTACCATGCTCAACATTGTAAAGTTCTACATAACGTTTACCATGAAGTACAAATAGATTGTCATCTTGATGAGTGTGCATATACCACGGTCTTTCTACATCTCCCACAGATCCTGGTGAAACGGCACTGCTTCTGTGAAGAACTCTGTCAATGGCATCTACCTTTGGAACCATAGATTTTACCATAACATCAAATGCAACACCTTCAGTTCTTCTAAATTCTTTAAGCTTAATAATCTGAAAAAGTCCTTTAATTTCCTTTACGACATGATCCATAAAATACCTCCAAATTTAATTTTATATGCATTTAAAAACGCTACTATGAATATACCCTATTAAGCAATTATAAAGCAGGTTATAATAGTAATAAGTATAAAAAAATAAGCCGAGGTAATAAAATGAACGACAAAGTATACAAATTTGAAGCAGAAATAATTAAAGTTCCTGATATGGATGCAGCCTATATAGTTTTTCCGTATGATATAAGAGAAGAGTTCGGAAAAGGAAGAGTCAAAGTACACGCAACCTTCGACGGAGAATCTTACGATGGATCAATAGTAAACATGGGAACAGGAGACTATATAATAGGCATCCGAAAAGACATCCGAAAAATGATAAACAAACAACCCGGAGACAAAATATCCATCACAATAAAAGAAAGAAAATAAAGGGGGTCAGGGTTGCGTAAATTAACATAAACAGATAAACTATACATTAAGGTGAATAAATAAAGATTTTGAGAATTTGAAGAGCTAGATATTTATAACGTAAATTATATGGGTAAATTAATAAATATAGCCATTTATTTATGCTTTGAAGTTAAAAATCAGTTGACCATTGTGCAATAGAGCTGTATAATTAAAATAATATATCTAATACTTGCTTTTAGCCGGCAAATGCCGAGGGAACCGGATGAGACTTCCGGACTATCCCAGTAACCGTGATGTGGACGAACGAGCGATAACCACTGAGTAGTTTCAGGAAGGTGCTCTATTAGGATGAAGCTAAGTCGGGAGACCTGAGTATTATTGTTACCTCTGGGATTGGGTGTTTTTATAATGCTCACTTTCCCAGTAGAGCATTTTTTATTGGAGGGAAATATGAAAAGATTTACAAAATTAAGTACATTGGCTCTTTTACTTGCAATGCTTATGACAATTACAGCATGTGCTCCAACAAAGAAAGAAGAAGTAAAGGAAGAACCAAAAACTACTGAGCAGCAATCTGAAGTAAGTGAAGAGGAAGTAGCAGAGGAATCTTCTGAAAAAGAAGAGGTCGATAAAGAGGAAGCTGAAAAGGAAGATGCATTAACTGAAATTACATTAACTGATATGGCAGGAAGAGAGGTAAAACTCGATGGACCTGCTAAAAAGATTGTAGCATTAACTCCTTCAGACTGTGAAATACTTTATGCCATAAATGCTGGAGATTCAGTAATCGGAAGAGGAACTTATTGCGATTATCCTGAAGAAGTTCAGTCGGTCAAAGAGTTAACATCAGGAGCTGAGACAAATATCGAAGAGATAATAGCTCTTGAACCGGATGTAGTTATGATGTCAATGATGAGCCAAACGGAAGAACATGTTGAAGCTCTGGAAAAAGCCGGTGTAAAAGTTATCGTATCGGATGCTTCAAATATAAATGAAGTCTTTACGGCTATTAAAATGATAGGTATTGCGACTGGTAATGAAGGTGCTGCAGAGAATTTAATCAAGGATATGCAAGCAACCTTTGAAGAATACAGGCAAAAAGCTGAAGGCAAAGACGGTGGCTCTATATACTTTGAGGTTTCACCACTTGAGTTTGGACTATGGACTGCCGGCAAGAACACCTTTATGGATGAAATAGCAGAAATACTAGGCGTTAAAAATGCATTTGAAGATGTTAGTGGTTGGTCTGAAATCTCTGAGGAGCAAGTAATTGAAAGAAATCCGGATCATATAGCAACCATTACTATGTATTTTGGAGAAGGGCCAAAACCTGATGAAGAAATAATGCAAAGAAGTGGTTGGGAAGGAATCAACGCAGTTACTAATGAGTCAGTATTTATGGCGAACTCTGATGAGTTTTCAAGACCTGGTCCAAGGCTTAGTGAAGCAGTAAAAGCATTATATGAATTTATTTACGAGAAATAACTAAAAGCGAGAATAATCTCTCGCTTTTTTGATAGGTGAAAAATGAAAAATAATACCGGATTCAATGTAAAAATTAAATATATGATGTTTTTCAGTTTGACTGTATTTACTATTATCTTTTGTATATGTTTAGGATCTGTAAATATTCCTATTAACGAGGTGTTTTCATCCTTTATAAATAAATTTAAGGGACTAGAGCCGGTAGGAGCATATCAGAACATTATTATCCATGTACGAACACCAAGAGTGCTTTCCGTTGCACTTGTTGGGATGGCGTTGTCACTTAGCGGTACAGTAATGCAAGGACTTTTGAAAAATCCGCTAGCAGATGGTTCGACCTTAGGAGTTTCAGCAGGAGCATCGCTGGGGGCTGTACTTGCGATTGTGTTGGGGATTAAATTCAATTCATTACCCTTTGCTGGAACTATGGTAATGGCAGTAATTTTTGCTTTTTTATCACTACTTCTAATACTCTCGCTCGCATATAGACTGGATTATTCTCTTTCAACAAACACCATCATACTAATTGGAATTATTTTTGCGATGTTTATAAACAGTTTGATAAGTGTACTGCTTGTCTTTTCAGGAGATAATGTTAAGTCTATAATATTCTGGAGCATGGGATCACTTCAAGGCTCTTCATATGAGAACGTAATAGTTCTATTAGTAACGATTACTATTTTTACAATAATAATACTATCAAAGTCTAGTGAACTCAATGCATTTGCACTAGGAGAAGAGGTAGCAGGGAACCTGGGAATAAACATAAGAAGAACCAAGCTGGTCCTGTTAGTATCGGCGTCTGCATTAATTGGAGTAACTGTCGCAGTGGGAGGAACAATAGGTTTTGTAGGATTAGTAATTCCACATATGACAAGACTTATAACCGGACCTAATCACTCGAAGTTGCTACCGGCCACAATTTTTATTGGATCGAGTTTTTTAATGATAGCTGATTTGATAGCTAGAACGTTATTTACACCGCTAGAACTACCTATTGGAGTAGTAACATCTTTGATTGGCTCAGTTCTATTCATCTATATATTTTCTAAGAATAGGATGGTGAGTTGATGCTTAATATTGTTGATTTATCGGTAAACTATGGAAGCTTTGAAGCTCTCAGGAAAGTTAGTTTTGAGATGAATGAAGGCCAATGGATGATGCTAATTGGACCAAATGGAGCAGGGAAGAGCACGATAGTAAAAGCCATATCGCAGTCGGTTAACTACGATGGTTCAATATTTTACAAGGGAAAAGACCTAAATCATATGATGTCTAAGGAAAGAGGTAGAGAAATAGCCGTCCTTTCGCAGAGTTATTCTGCAGGATATGGATTTAAAGTCGAAGAAGTTGTTAAACTAGGAAGATATCCACATTCAAGTGGGTTTTTGTCTAAGCAGAACGAATACGACTTAAAAATCGTAGAAGATATACTAGAGATAACCGGACTTAAGAAACTAAGGAATAAATCTATACTAACACTATCGGGAGGAGAGCTACAGAGAACATTTTTAGCTCAAGTGCTGGTACAAGAACCAAAACTACTGATACTAGACGAACCAACAAACCATTTAGACCTTGTGTATCAAAAACAGATATTTGAACTTATATCAAATTGGATAAAAGAAAGTGGAAGGGCAGTGTTATCAGTTACCCATGATTTAAGCCTTGCAAAGGCATTCGGTAGTCATGCATCATTATTAAAAAGCGGCAAACTAATATCGACAGGTTTAATTGAAGAAGTCATGACACATGCAAATCTCAACAATGCCTACAGTATGGATGTTTCAAACTGGATGAAAACAATATACCAAAACTGGTAGACTAAAAATAAAAGGTGGTCAAGCCACAATAATTTACAATTAGTGTATAAAACTAGACTATACAGTATATATTGATAAAACGACAAAGAGTCAGGAAATATTCATTCCCGACTCTTTTTCTATTTTACTATTAGCTCTATAAATAGCATATTATTGACTGTAATAATACCTGTCCAGTCTCTAATTACATTTTCCGGCATTTCATCTTCATTCCAGTCCCAGTTAATCTCCCAAAAACCGAACTCAGTTACATGATCCTCGATGTACTCCGTATAAAACCTTGAAATCTCTTCATTGCCTGCGTAGGTAAAATCGTCCTTTGAGTTAATATAGGAAGAAGGAGGTGTATAATAATTCTCTTCTACATATGCACTTTCATCCCTATCAATTGCAAGATTTACTTTTTCTTTTATGAATTTTTCAAAATCTCCAGGCACTAGTTCAATTTTTTTAGATGCAATTAAATCTCTGTATAGATTTAACACATTGACTAATTCATGGGGCTCTATTTCATAGTTTTCTTCCATTATAACACCTAGCATTTGGTTTAATGATTCGAGTGCAAGACCATATATTTTAGAATTTTCATCAGCGAATCTAATAATGAACCCGAGAAACTCAGCTGTTGGGTTATACCAAGACTGATCTAATTCTTCACTATAATGCCACCAAGGTGCATGTGGATATTCGTTATTACTTGGGATAACTGCATCCCATTTTTTGGTTTCAATATTTATTGATGATTCTAGATAATCTATTATTTTTTCAACTATCATGCTTCCAAGTTTAGGAAAATTAAGTTCCCTAAGTATTTGTATCGCATACCAAGTAGCTATGGGATTAGAGTTCGGATTTTGTAAGTCAGGTTCAAGTCCGTGTCCAAATCCACCATCTAGGTTTTGATATACAGTGAGGGCTTTGAGCACCTCGCTTTCGCTTCCGTTTTCAAAGTGATAGTTCCAGCGTGCAATGTCAAGATATCTTCCGTTTCTGAACAAATATTCTCTGATACTTCTTAGTTTCTTGCCAGCCATGTGAAACTCCTTTCTTAATCCTTAGTATGTTCAATTTCTTTTTCCTATACTAAGTATATCATATGGAGTTTCTTGGTACAC
>JAEZWM010000081.1 GCA_023443025.1 Bacillota bacterium | reverse complement strand
GGTGAATAGAGATCAGTTTATAAAATCAATATTAAAATATTTGAAGAGAGTACCTGTTGAGGAGAGAGTTGAAGTTGAAAGATACTATAATGAGATTTTTGACGAAGCGGGTATTGGAAACAGTGATATTGTTCCGGAATCTTTTGGGAACCCAAGGGAGATAGCACTTAATATACTAACCGGAATCGAGGAAGATTCAAACGCCTCAATATTTGAAGACGGAAGTTCAAATGTTTATATTGAACCGGAAAAGAGAAAGAATAATGCTCTGTTAATAATTATACTAGCCATTATTGCTGCACCGATTGGTCTTCCTTTGGCATTGGCCGGAGCGATAACACTATTCGCATTATTCCTAAGCTTTATAGCAGTAGTTTTCAGTCTAGCATTGTTATGTATAGCTATTTTAACGGCAATATTTACAGGAACTATACCACTATTAACTAAGTTCGTAGGAATTGGAGCAATTCTTATTGCAATAGGACTAATCATACTGGCTGTTGAATTATTAAGACTAATTATTAGAAAAATATCAGAATTTATTTCCAGGAAACTTCGTGAGAGGAGGATTCGAAATGAAAAAAAGTATTAAAATAGCTATACTACTAATCGGCATAGGACTTGTTTTTATCCTTGGTGCACTTGCCGGAGGAGCAGAGATAAATGAGTCAACATTTCAGTCAATAAGTTGGACCTCAGAGGTTAAGCATGAAGAATACGATAAAGTAGAAGCCATAGATATTAATCTAATCGTATATGGTTTAGAGATAGTTCCATCAGATAGTGAGAAGGTTTACGTTGAATACAACGAGGTAGCAGCACAAGGTCGTTCATTAGCTAATTCAAAACTGGAATTTGAAGTCAGGGATGGAGTGCTTAATATTAAAGAAATACCTCAAAAAGTTAGTTTTAATTTTACTTTCCCATTTGGAAATCAGTATTTTGGATCAAGAAAGATTACCTTAAGTATACCGGAAAAGATCGCCGGACAAGTTCATCAAGAAGTTGGTAGCTTTAAAGCAACAAATGTAATGTTGGAAGATTTTACATTTACCGGAGAGGTAGGATCACTTGAACTCATTCAAGTAAAAGCATTAAATTCAAGATTTGATACAGAAACCGGAAGTATAAATTTTAAAGACAGTATGATAGAGAACATTATTTTAGACTCTGAAGTCGGAAGTGTAACTTTCTCAGGCGTAATGCTTGGAGATAACGAAATCGAGAGTGAAGTTGGATCTGTTAATGTTGAACTTCAACAAAAGAGAGATGACATAGGTTTAAATCTATCCAGCGAAATAGGAAGCGTAAAAGTTGGTGGCACCAAAGGTAAACTGATAGAGGACAAGGCAAGATCAGAGAATTACCTAAAAGTATCTACAGAAGTCGGTTCAATAAGTGTAGATTTTGAGGAGTAATTAATGGAGAGCGTATCTCAGGATGCGCTCTTTTAAATATACTTCTATAATTTTTTTAATATGATAAAATTCTATTAGGTAGTTTTTGGAGTGTATATGTTTGGTGATGTCGAGAGAAAAATAAATAAGAAGAATAAAGTACTTTTTAATAGAGAGAGTGCTTCATTAATTGAGCTAAGAACCATCATTATGCAGCAGTCTCATTTAACGATAGTGCTTTGGGTATTTGATAATTTAAAAAATATTAGTGAAGAACTATCAGATAAATATCCGGAAGAGGAAGTTTTTAAAAATGCTTTAGAAACTTGCATGCAATGGGCACATGGCAATGTGAAAATGTCGGATGCCAAAAAAGCTATACTCAGTTGTCATTCATTTGCAAAAAACATAGAAAATCCAGTGGACATTGCATACTGTCATGCATTGGGGCAAGGTCTTTCAACCGTACATGTAGAAACTCATGCCCTTGGAATGGTGTTCTATGAATTGACGGCCATCGTTATTAAGAATGGACACAGTGGATATGAAGTTGAAGTTAGCAATAAAATAGATACTTATATTTCCAAGCTGAAGTTTTGGTCGGAGAATGAAAAAAACTACAGAGAAAGACAAAATTGGGCGAAATTTCTTGTAAAAGAAGGTAAAATCAATAAGGAAAAATTGTTATTTGAAAGAGAAAATACTTTATAAAGCCAGATATATCAACAGAAGTCTATGAAACAAAAAAGAAACTACAAATAAAAAAGGAGTCATACGACTCCTATCTAAATCTCAAGTGCTCTTAATCCTTTATCCGTTATCTTTATCTCTTTAATGACCAAACTACTGACATTACAAAAATTTTTGCATGCCTTACAAGCCTCGGGGTCACAATTTCCCATAACAGACTCAGTGATGTATCCTAGCTCTATAAGCTTTCTATAATACTCTTCGATCATATCGATATTCATATCGTACTTACTTGCAAAACTAGCAGGTGAGTACTTTTTGTTTTCGTAGATTTCCCTTAGTAATTTTAATAGCATAATCTCACTTCCTGTTTATCTAAATCCTAGTAATAGACCTACTTGATACACAATAATCGCAACTATATAAGCTATGATTAATGTATAGAAAGCCATAAATAACATCCACCAAACAGAGTTGGTTTCCTTTTTTACAGTTCCAAGTACAGCAACACAAGGAGTGTACAATAGCACCATAACCATGTATGAGACTGCGGAAAGCGGTGTAAAATGTTGTTGGAGTGCAGCTAGTAGCTCCGGACCGTTCTCAACACCAGAGTAAATCATACCAAGGGTTGCAACAACACCTTCTTTAGCAGGCATTCCTGCAGCTAGACCTACTGCTGCTTGCCAATTATTATTGCCTAGTGGTGCAAGTAGTGGTTTTATAAAATTGCCGATTATCCCGAGAACTGAATCAACGCTATATGGAGTAACTCCAAGTGGAAGGTTCGCCAATACATAAAGTATAGAGATTATAAGCGTAATCGTAGTGGAAGCTCTTTTTACAAAAGCTGAAAGATTATCCCACATATTTTTTAAGACATTTTCAGCGATTGGGGCTCTATAGGGTGGAAGCTCCATAATTAGATCGCTGATTTCGCCTTTAAATATCGTCTTAGAAAATAGCTTTGCAATGATGATGGCGATTATAAATCCTAAAAAGTAAAGAGCAAACATCAGTAATGCAGGATTACCTGGGAAGAATGCTCCGGCAAACATAGCATATACAGGTATCTTAGCTCCACATGACATAAATGGATTTATAAGTAGAGCTATCATTCTGTCATTTTTATTCTCTAGCGTCCTGGTAGACATAACTCCCGGGACATTACATCCAAATCCTACAATCATGGAGATAACTGCTTTACCCGGAAGACCAAGCTTCTTCATCCAAAAGTCCATGACATATGCTACTCTGGACATATATCCGATATCCTCTAAGAATCCTAAGAGTAGAAATAGAATTCCTATAATCGGAATAAATGCAAGTACGGTACCAACTCCGTCAATTAATCCATCCGTTACAAAACCCGAAATAAAAGAATTTACATTTAAGTTCAAAAACCAATTGGAAAAAGTACCCTTTAATGCTTCAAGAAAAGATTCGATATAACCGCCCAGGAGATCTTGACCTATAACAAAAGTCAGCTGAAATACAAGTAGCATGACTAGTGCAAATATCGGTATGCCTAGGAATTTATTGGTTACTATCTTATCGATTCTATCTGAAAGATTAATGGTTCCGGTAACAGGTTTTGAAACTCTGTCGACTATGATTTGGTGTATATGTTCGTATCTGCTATCTATTAGTGTTAATTCATTTTTCTCGCTTTGGTTTTCTAGTTCGCTCGTTAGTGCTTGAAAATCTTTATTTGACTTTAAATGACCTAAATTTCTAGTCTCTCTAATTACCGTCTCGTCGCCTTCGATATATTTAACTGCAAGCCAGTAAGGTGGATAGGAGGTGTTTACCCCATCAAAGTAACTAACAAGCTTATCAATGTTCTCTTGCAGAACACCATATTTGATTCGTTTAGGGTTTTGCTCACTATTCGCTACTTCAACTACCGTTTCGAGTAGATTCTTTATCCCCCTTTTTTTAGATGCTACTATTGGCACTACCCTAACCCCAAGATCCTTCTCGAGTCCTTCTATATCAAATTTAAGTTTTTGTGCTTCTGCTTCGTCCATCATGTTTAGGGCGATGATAAGCTTAACATCCATTTCTAAGATTTGGGTTGGCAGGTACAGATTTCTTTCAAGGTTTGTAGCATCAACAACATCGATTACGACATCCGGATTGCCTTGTAGTATATAATTTCTAGATACAACCTCATCTTCAGAGTAAGCCCCTAGGCTATATGTTCCAGGAAGGTCAACCACTTTATAGTCTTGCCCTTGAAAAGAAAAAACGCCTTCTTTTTTATCGACTGTAACTCCGGGCCAGTTACCAACCTTTTGATTTGAACCGGTAAGCACATTGAAGAGAGTTGTTTTCCCTATGTTTGGATTACCTATTAATCCTACTTCAATCATTTTTATCACCTACTTCAACATAGATGTTCTCAGCAATTCTTCGACCAACTGCTACACTGGCGCCATGAATTCCTAAGATGAGCGGACTCAGTCCATCGTTCTTTTTTACAACAGCATGGGCACCGGCATGTAGTCCCATTTCATAAAGTCTCTTAGTTGCTCTTTTTTCTGCTAATATATATTCAATAATACATGAATTTCCTTCATGTACAGAAGTTAATTTAGTAATCATAAATCCTCCCCAATGTTGATAATTAATATCAAGCATATATTGAGTATACAATAGATAGAACATGAATTCAATAGGAAAGTTGGATGAGATACATTAAGTTTTTCATAGAAACTTTAAAAAGTTTTTTATACATGATATAATTCATAAAAGGGGGTATATAGATGAAAAAAACGATAGCCACAATTGCTACGCTTTGCTTACTTATAACAGGCTGCAACATTGCCGATGATATAGAATATGATAGAAGTGAAAGACTGACATTTGAAGTACATGAAGTTAAATTCGAAGATTTACTTAAGAGTAGACCTGAATTAAAAGAAAGAAGTGACAAACTTAAAGAGATTCAAAACGCAGAAAACGAGCAGACAGAGGGGCAAGCACAGAGTGATAACAAAGCTTGGAAGGTAACTACAGGTGAACTAAACGTAAGGTCAGATGCAACTATAGATTCTGAAGTAATTGGAGAAGTTTCTATGGGTGACGTAATTACAGAGATTGAAACTGTAACTAATGAAGAAGGTGAGACCTGGATTAAATTTTTAACAGGAGATGGAACAGAAGGTTATGTAAACTCTGCTTATCTATCTAAAGAAACCGATGCTGAACCTATTGGTGTGTATAGAGTTGTAATCCCAACGCTAAATATAAGGCAAGAGCCAAATGAGGACGCTGAAATTCTAGGAGAACTTGCATACTTCAACGAATTTTCCGTTTTTGAAAAGATAGTAGATGATCAAGGAAGAACATGGCTTAAACTGCAAGCTTCCGGTTCACCGGATGGATTTGGTTATGTACTGTCCGATTTAACAGTAGAATTAGAACAATAAACCGGAAAGGGTGCTTTATATTGCTTAAACAAAACGAAATATTTCAAGAGCTGAGAAATAGAATTGTAAGACTTGAATATGAACCTGGCAAAATCTTAAATGAAGTCGAAATCGCTGAAGAATTTGGAGTTAGTAGAACTCCAATTAGACACGCTTTCCAAAAGCTTGAACTAAATAAATTAATCCAGATAGTACCGAGATATGGTGCACAAGTTCCACAGATAGATTTTATCAGAATGAAAAGTCTTTTTGAGTTAACAACTGTTTTGGATCCTTTTGCTGCAAGACTTGCGGTAGATAACTCCAACCCGGAGATGATTGAAAAACTGGAAGAAATCGTTGAAAGATTGAAAAACTACGATATGGAAACAGAGTATAAAGAAGCAATAGTAGATGATGAACTTTTTCATGAAACGATATTGGAATATTGTGATAATCCATGGCTAGTTGAGATTCTTACGAATCTTCATTACCATACTGAGAGACTTTGGCATTATTGTAATAGATTTTTCGAAACACCTGAGATTTTCTATGAAACACTTGAACCACTTCTTATTGCAATAAAGAACAATGATCCTGATGAAGCAGAACGTACTGCCAAAATTCATATAGAAGAGTTTGTTGACAGAATCAAATCTACATTGCTATGAAATAAATATGATTTTAAACCTGCTGATGCAGGTTTTTTTATTTCCTTAATCGCTTTAATTAAGAATGCTAATTAAGTCAGATTGATAATACATAGATAATATTAACAAATTTAAACAATTTTAAAATGGCTCGAAATCAATAGCTAGGGAATGGTTAAGGATGTATCAAGTGAAAACCTTATCATAATTTACTGAAATGCACTTGAAATACATTAGGTAAACATATATAATACTAACCAAGAAAGGAACATATGCAAATGAAAGACATAGTCGTAACAAACAATAAAACAATTGAAAAGCATGACGTTGAAATTATAACTGTAGATGGCGAGTTTAGAGATGTACTAGTAAGGGCAAGGGATTTGATACATGCAGGACACAAACTTCTTGTATCACCACTTCCTGCAAGTATTAGGATGTTTTATTCACCTGTTAGGTCTGTTGTTATTTCCCAAAAGACCGGAGAAATGGACTTGGAATCAGTTAGTATGATAGAAAATGCTATTAATCTATACGATAAAAGCATGGGTGTTAGAAACGTTGATTATGCAAATCAAAAGGATTATGAAGTGTTAGACAAAGAACTACTGCAATCCGCTTTAGCCGAGCTGAGAGCTGCAGAGTTATAAATTAGAAAGGGTGAACTTTATGAGACTTGAATTAAAGAAGGTGAAAATCACTGATATTCAATTTGGAGAAGCTACTAAAGTTGATAATGGCATTCTCTATGTGAATCGTGATGAAGTCATAGAAGAGATTTCTAAGATTCCGAATATCACAAGGGTTTCGTTGGACATGACTAGACCTGGGGAAAAAGTTAGAATAATCCCGGTCAAAGACGTAATCGAGCCTAGAGTAAAAGTTGAAGGCAAAGGTAAAGGCTTTGCAGGAGTAACATCTGATGTAGTTCAGCTTGGTGATGGTGTAGTCCATGTATTGGACGGCGCTGCTGTAGTTACAATTGGAGACATGGTAGGTTTCCAAGAAGGTGTTATAGACATGTGGGGTGAAGGAGCAAAGTGGACTCCGTTCTCTAAAACATACAATATCGTAATGGATATTGGCGTTGTTGAAGGACTTGCACCTCATAAGCATGAAGAAACCGTTAGACTTGCAGGACTTAGAGCTGCTGAGATAATCGGTGAGGCAGGTAGAGATGCAGATATCGACAAAACAGAAGTATATGAGATTGGGGATCTTAAAGAAGAAGCTGAAAAATATCCTGATCTTCCAAGAGTAGCTTATGTAGAAATGCTTATCTCTCAAGGTTTGTTACATGATGGATATATCTATGGAGTTAATTCACAACAAATCCTTCCAACTCTTATTCATCCAAATGAAGAGTTAGATGGAGCGGTTATCAGTGGTAACTGTGTTGCTGCATGTGACAAGATCACTACTTACCAGCATCAAAACAACTCAGTAATACTGGATCTTTATGCGAGACATGGAAAGGATTTAAACTTTGTTGGAGTTATCCTTACTCCTGAGCTTACTACATTGGAAGGTAAGTTTAGAACCAAAGACTATACAGCAAAACTTGTTAAAATGCTAGGTGCTGATGGTGTAATTATCTCTGAAGAAGGTTACGGAAACCCGGACTCAGACTTAGTTATGATCTGTGCTGAATGTGAAAAGATGGGTATCAAATCCGTTCTAATCACTGACGAATGTTCAGGATGGGATGGAATGAGTCAACCGCTGACAGACAATGCTGAAGAAGCTGTAGCAGTAATTTCTACTGGTAACGTATCACATGTTATCGAGGTAGAAAAAGCTGATAGAGTACTAGGTGACGTTGAAGCAATAGCGAATCTTGCCGGTGGTTGGGCTGGAGCATACAATCCTGAAGATGGATCATTGAAATGTGAACTTAACGCAGTTATTGGTGCTACTTCTGAGATTGGATACCACAATCTAACAGTTGAGCTATATTAGGAAAGGGGAAAACAATGGCTGATAAAAAAATAATTTATTATATAAATCAGTTCTTCGGTCAAGTCGGGGGCGAAGAAATGGCCCATGTTGCTCCTGAGTTTAGAGAAGGAGTAGTTGGTCCTTCAATGGGATTTGAAAAAGAACTGGATGACGAAAAAGTACTTGGAACTATAATCTGCGGTGACAACTACTTTAATGAAAATAAAGATGATGCAGTAAAATTCTTAGAAGAAATCAACGAAAAGTATGAACCTGATTTAGTAGTAGCAGGACCTGCATTCAATGCCGGTAGATATGGAATGGCTTGTGCAGGAGTTGCTGAATACTTTGACTCTGTAGGAGTTCCTGTAATTACCGGAATGTACGAAGAAAATCCCGGTGTTGATGAATCTAAAAAATATGCATATGTTGTTCCTACCGGAAATGCTGCAACAGCAATGAGAAAGGCACTTCCTGTAATGGCTGCAATTGCAAATAAAGTATTAAAAGGACAAGAAGTTAAGCCTGAGGTTGATGGCTACTTTGCACAAGGAAAAAGACTTACAGTATTTTCCGAAAAAAGAGGCTCTGAAAGAGCAATTGACATGCTACTTAAGAGACTTAGAAATGAAGACTTTGTTACTGAACTACCAATGCCGGAATTTGATAAGGTAGATCCTGCTGAAGCTATTAAGGATTTAAGCAGTGCTACGATAGCTCTTGTTACTACCGGTGGTATTGTACCTAATGGTAACCCGGATAGAATTCAATCTGCATCAGCTCAAAAATGGGGCAAGTATGATGTAGATGGAATAGATGAACTAAAAGGTGGATACTATACAGTTCATGGTGGATATGACCCTGTTTATGCAAATGAAGTGCCTGATAGAGTAGCGCCACTTGACGAACTAAAGAGACTTGAAAAAGAAGGAGTTATTGGAAAGGTATACAAATACTTCTATACAACTACAGGAACCGGAACATCCGTTGAAAACTCTGAAAACTTCGGAAGAGAAATTGGTCAAGAGCTTAAAGATGCCGGAGTAGACGGTGTATTACTAACCTCAACCTGAGGTACCTGTACACGTTGCGGAGCAACAATAGTTAAAGAAATAGAAAGATACGGCATTCCAATTGTACATCTTGCTACAATAACAACTATATCTGAGTCTGTTGGAGCGAACAGAATCGTACCAACAGTAGCTATACCATATCCGGTTGGAAATCCAACACTTGGTGCTGAAGATGAAAAAGCACTAAGAGATGAAATGGTAGAAAGAGCAGTTAATGCATTAGGTACAGAAATTACTGAAGCAACTCAGTTTAAGTAAAATGTAATAGAAAAGTCGGTATTCCGATATCGACTTTTCTATAAAAACATGGAGGTGTATATATGGATAAAAAGAGAGAAACCTGGGGTAGCCGTTTTGCTTTTATAATGGCAGCAGCCGGATTTGCAATCGGCTTAGGAAACATGTGGAGATTCCCATACCTAGTAGGAACACAAGGTGGGGGAGCATTTGTACTTATATATTTGGCTATTTGTTTACTTATCGGAATACCGCTATTTACTATGGAAATCACTCTTGGACGTAAAGCTCAATCAAGCCCGGTACCAGGAATGAGAAAACTTACTAAAAAAGGTAGCCCGTGGGTTTTGTTCTCATGGTTTGGAGTAATAGCAGCATTCTTTATACTGACATACTACATTCAAATTATGGGCTGGTTAGCAGCTTATGTTGTGAAGATGATTACCGGATCTCTGTCCGGACTTGCCGCTGGAGGATACGAACAAGCTTTTAATGACTTCACTGCAAATACAGTTCAGCTAGGATTATTCACATTATTATGTACACTTATTATTGGTTTTATATCCTCTAGAGGATTAGAAAATGGTATAGAAAAAGCTTGTAACTTTTTGATGCCTGCACTATTTGTTATGCTGATCATACTTGTAATAAGATCAGTAACCCTACCGGGAGCGATGGAGGGAGTTAAATGGTATATGAATCTGGACTTTTCAAAAGTTACTGGGCAAACATTCCTTCTGGCACTTGGGCAAGCGTTTTTCTCTATTGGAATAGCTAGCGGAGGTGGATTTATTTATGGATCCTACCTACGTAAAGACAGTAATATTCCGGGAGATGCACTACTAGTAGTTGGAGCGGACACTAGTGCTGCACTACTTGCAGGTTTTGTAATGTTCCCGGCAATCTTTGCGCTGGGTCTAGAACCGGGACAAGGAAGCAAACTACTTTTTGTAACTATGTCCAATCTATTTGATAAAATTCCCGGAGGAGTATTCTTTGGAACACTATTCTTCCTACTGGTTTTCTTTGCGGCACTATTATCAGCAATAGGATACTTTGAACCTATACTTACAACGATCATGGATCTATTAGGATGGAATCGTAAGAAAGCTACTTGGGCAGGACTGGCAGCAATATTTATAGTAGGATTCCCAACCATTCTTGCACATGGTCCATGGGCAGACATCAGCATATTTGGAAGAAACTTCTTTGATTTTGCAGATTTCCTCTCAGGTAATATTCTAATGCCACTTGGAGCAATTGCATTATCGCTATTTACAGCATTTGCTTGGAAATTTGAAAGCTTTAAAGAAGATGCAAATGTCGGAGCTGAAGGCTATAGAGTAATGAACTGGTGGAAACCACTTGTTATGTTTGTAATCCCAATCGTTTTAATAATAATCTTTATTAGAGGAGTATTCTTCTAATTAAATAAATACCTCAGATAAAACCTCTCGATTGTTGCGAGGGGTTTTTTCATTACAATATTGTACGATTATTAGCAAAAGCTATATGGTATAATTTTTTTAAATAATAGGAGGAATAAAATGATTAGAATAATCATAGTAGGGTTAATAGTATTACTTACAGCATGTCAGCCAAAACCAAG
>JAEZWM010000059.1 GCA_023443025.1 Bacillota bacterium | reverse complement strand
TACAGTATGGACAGGTGTCACTTGAATAAACAATAATTTCAGACATTACTAATTCCCCTTTCATAAAAAAATTTCTCATGTGTATTATACCCATAAAAAAGAGTAATTAACATAAAGGTTATAAAAGTGGGATGTATGAATATATTGGTATTAAGTTAATTTATAAATCGAAGCTTCAAGCCTTCCATAAGCACGTAGGGGCGAACTCCGATTCGTCTATTATATTTTACTTAGATTTAAAACTCTCCATCAAAATTAAACCTTTTTCTAATTTACTTTCTAAGCAAATACAAATATAAATATTTTAGTATAAAGGTAGTTTATGATTCGAAGCTTCAGGCTTCTCTCATAAACAGGAGAATCAGAGTTCTCCCCTACATTTGGTCAAAAACTTCTGAATCAGATATTTGCTTAGAGCAATATAACACGACCACGTTCTATCTTACATAATACTTATCTAATGTCCACTTTATCGGATTTTCTTCTATGTATTTGCATAATTGGTAATACTCTTCTTCATTACGTATTATCCTATCGTAATATGATTTTTGCCATATGTCACTTCCGTGAGCTTCATAGAATACATTTGATAATTTATTTTTTGCCATGGATTTCATACCCTTTATAACATTTGGCAACGAGACATTATGTTTATGACTATCGGTTTTTGTCATATCTATTATCATATGTATATGATTAGGCATAATCACATAATATGGAATTTCAACGATTCCATCTGAATTATATTTAGTAATTATTTTATCGCATAAAACACCTAACTCAGTATATACAATCTTTGGAAGTTCATGGTCTTCTTCACTAGTAATTTCAGATAATATTTTCTTTTTATCAGTAGTACAAAAAGTAACAAAATACATATTTTTTGAACTATAATCATAGCTTTTTAATCTATTTGCTTTCCTGACTCTATTTTGCAAACCTTCCTCCTTAAGTAGTTTATGACCTGAAGTTTCCGCCTTCCATAAGCACGTAGGGGCGAACTCCGATTCGCCTATTATACTTTGCTTAAAATAAAAACTTTTCATCAAAATTAACCTTTTTCTAATTTACATTCTAAGCAATACAAATATAAATATATTTGTATAAAGTTAGTTTATGATTCGAAGCTTCAGGCTTCTCTCATAAACAGGAGAATCGGAGTTTTCCCCTACATTTTTGATTTATTCACTATTCCGACTGATTTTCTCCAACCTCTCCGCTACCCTCGCAAAATCCACAACACTTAAATTCTCAGCCCTCGCATTTTCAGGAATACCAACCTCCGCCAAAATTTCACGCAGCTCGTTCTTACTTATCTCAACTTCACCTGATGTGAGTGAATTCACTATTGTCTTTCGCCTTTGATTAAAACCGGCTCTGACCAACTGAAACATCGTCTTCTCATAGGGTTTTTGTTCATTATGTTTTAAATCAAGCCTTACTACCATCGAATCAATCTTTGGTTTTGGATTAAATACAGTTTTTGGAACCCTTAGAACAGGCTTTGCCACAGCTTTATATCCAACCAACACGGACAGTGCACCGTACTGCTTGCTCCCAGG
Source organism: Bacillota bacterium (assembly GCA_023443025.1). Lineage (GTDB taxonomy): Bacteria > Bacillota > Clostridia > Tissierellales > Peptoniphilaceae > Microaceticoccus. The sequence goes on along the minus strand of JAEZWM010000059.1, from coordinate 5,641 downwards.
CTCAGCTACCATTCTATCTGCAACTTCTTTTTGGAGCATTACCGTCATTGACTCAAAACCTACTCCATCCTCTAGAAGCTGTGCAACTATTGCAGTACCTACGTTATAAGGAAGGTTTGCGACAAGCTTCACCCCTTTATATCCACTATTTTTCATAATCAGTTGATTAAAATCCACTTCCATAGCATCTGCATGTATAACTTCTACATTTTCATATTTTTCCATTGTATACTCGAGGATTGGAATAAGTCTTCTGTCTATCTCAATTGCAATAACCTTCTTAGCATTTAATGCAAGTTCCTCAGTCAGTGTTCCAACTCCGGGACCAATTTCTATTACTAAATCTTCATTTTCAACTCCTGCACCTTCTACAATTGATCTAACAACATTGCCGTCTATCAGAAAGTTTTGTCCTAGAGACTTAGAAAAGGAAAAGTTAAATTTTTTGAGAATTTGCCCTAAATACCCCGGCATATATAGTCTATCCGTCATTCTTACATCCTTTCACTTGTTTTTTCAGCTGCTCTTTCAAACTCAGTCCAGCTAATTTCAAATGCTGTCAGTCTCTTTAAAAGCTGCTTTCCGTTACAGTATCCTATCCCTAAAATATCACAAAAAATTTCTCGTCTTCTCCTTGAATCAGGTAGTCCTATCAGTCCATATTCCAATAAATCATCCTGTTCATAAATGATATCTGAGTCGGATACTTCTGGTTTCGCCTTTGATACGGCCTCTATAATATCTTCCACGGACGCATTTTCCACCCCTATATCTCCATCTTTTGTAGCCTTATCTCGTCTTATAAAGGCATGTTTACATCCAGGGGCTACCTTTTCAACCTGTCTTCTTATTTTTTTACCTGCATAATCAGGATCTGTTAACACAATTATTCCGACTCTCTTGTGTATATTTGCAATATTAGAAAGGAGTTCACTAGAAATATGTGAACCCCCTGTTGCAATAACTTCTGAATCTATCGCAGCTTTTACTGCTGTTATATCGTCTTTTCCTTCTACTACTATTACTTCTTTTATCTTCATCTTATATTAAAAACCTTTTTTGTATTTTCATTTGTTTGCTTAATAAAATCATCTAAATCCATATTTTTAATCTCAGCTATAACCTCAGCAACATAAAGAGTATTCTTAGGCTCGTTTCGTCTTCCTCTTCTAGGCTCAGGGCTTAGGTATGGAGCGTCCGTTTCCACTAGTAGCCTATTCATAGGCACTATCTCAGCAACTTCCTTTGATACTCTTGCATTTTTAAATGTTACAGGTCCGGCAAGTGATATATAATAACCAAGTTCCAAATACCTCTTCGCCATCTCAGCAGATCCGGAGTAGCAGTGCATCACTCCATATACACGATTCTTAAAAGACTCAATTATATCATAAGTGTCTCCACTGGCTTCCCTTGTATGAATGATAACAGGTAGTCCAAGCTCTTCCGCTAGTTTCATTTGAGCTATAAAGGCTTCTTTTTGGATTTCTCTTGGACTATTGTCGTAATAATAATCCAGTCCAATCTCGCCTATTGCTAGTACTCTATCAGATTTTGCAAGCTCTCTGTACCTTTCTATATCCTCATTCGTAAGTTCATCTGCAGAATGCGGATGAGTACCAAGTGCCGCATATATCTTCTCATGTTCATTTGCAAGCACATAAGCAGCTTCACTTGTAGGTCTATCTGCTCCGGGATTTATTAAATACTCAATCCGGTCTTTAGCTAAATTCTCTATTATTTGAAGTCTATCCTCATCAAATTTTGGATCATCAAGATGTGCATGACTGTCAATCAGTAAACTCATTACGAAATATCAGCTCCACTTTCTATGTCAGCCATAGTTGATAGCAGTGTTAAATCATCACCATATTGAGCGGACAATAACATTCCGTTTGACTCAACACCTCTTAATGTAACAGGCTTTAAGTTAGTAATTGCAATTACTTTTTTCCCAACAAGTTCCTCAGGTTCATAGTACTTCTTAATTCCGGAAACTATCTGTCTTTCTTCATCACCTATTTTAAGTTTAAATACCAGAAGCTTGTCAGCATTTGGATGAGGTGAACATTCAAGTACTTCAGCTACTTTAAACTCACATTTATCAAAATCATCTATTGTTATTACTTCTTTACCGTTATATTCAGTTATTTTTTCTTCAGACATCTTTTCAGCTCTCCTTTTTTCAATTAACTCGGTATTCGCAGCACTTAAAAGCTCAATTTCTTTTTCTATATCCAGTCTTTGGAACAGGTTTTGACCCCTTGCCACTTCAGTTCCCGCAATATATGCACCAAACTCAAACGTACTTTCCCATCCCATAGGTGCGATCCCTAGCTGCTCGTTAATCCTCATGGATGTATCAGGCATAAACGGCTCAATAAGCTGTGCGATTATTCTAATTGATTCAACTAAATTGTATAATACGGTATTTAATCTTTCGGTATTTCCTTCATTACCCAATATCCATGGAGTTGTTTCATCGATATATTTATTAGTTCTTCTGATAAGCTTCCAAATCTCTTCAAGAGCAGTACTAAAGCTTAATTTATCCATCTCAGTTTCAACTCTGCCAGCAGTAGACTTAGCCATTTCGATAAGCTGGTGATCAACCGCCTCGATCTCACCAATACCTGGAACGATGCCCGCATTGTATTTAACGACCATTTGAATAGTCCTCGAAACCAGATTCCCCAAATCATTTGCAAGGTCCGAATTCACTCTTTGTAGAAATTTTTCGTTGGTGAAGCTACCGTCTTGACCAAAGGTAAATTCCCTAAGAACAAAATACTTAAGAGCATCTACGCCGTACCTTTCAATTATAGGTTCCGCATAAACTACGTTTCCTTTGGACTTACTCATCTTATCGTCATCAAAAAGTATCCATCCATGAGCAAATGTCTGTTTAGGAAGAGGTAGATCAAGAGCCATTAGTAGCGCAGGCCATATAATTACATGAAATCTAATTATCTCCTTAGCCATCAAATGAACATTAGCCGGCCAATATTTTTCAAAAAGACTTTCATTATCAGACTTGTAGCCAAGAGCAGTTAGGTAGCATGAAAGTGCATCAATCCAAACATAGATAACATGTTTTTCATCAAAGGGCACTTTTACTCCCCATTCAAAGTTTGACCTTGATACCGACAAGTCCTCAAGTCCGTCTTTTAGAAAATTATTGACCATTTCATTTTTTCTTGAAACCGGTAGAATATACTCGGGATGTTTTTCATAATGCTCGAGAAGTCTATCCCTATAATTAGAAAGTCTGAAGAAATAACTCTCTTCTTCTCTGTACTCTACGGGTCTACCACAGTCAGGGCAATTTCCATCCTTAAGCTGAGTGTCAGTCCAAAAAGATTCACATGGCGTACAATAGTGTCCTTTATAAGTATCCTTATAAATTTCACCTTTTTCATATAGAGTAGTAAAAATCTCCTGAACAGCTTTCTCATGCTTAGGATCAGTTGACCTGATAAAACCATCGTACTCAATGTCCAAGTTTTTCCAAAGCTTCTTTGCTGTTTCTACGATTTCGTCAACATATTCTTTAGGTTCTTTTCCTGCCGCAGTAGCTGCCTCCTGAATTTTTTGACCATGTTCATCGGTTCCTGTAACTAAATACGCGTCATATCCTTGTATTCTTTTAAACCTTTTCAGTACATCGGCAACTATAGTAGTATAGGTATGCCCCAAATGCAAATTATCATTGGGGTAATAAATTGGTGTAGTAATATAAAAACTTTTTTTATCCATAATTCCTCCTTCATATTCGGGATTTCCGAATTCACATAAATATATTATATAATATATCCTACTTTTTGTAATTAAAAATCAAAACTATTTGCACTTTGAAATATCTTTCGTTGTATATTTATTAATATATAACAACATCAAGCTCAATTTTATTCATAGCTTTCGGCAGTAATCATCTATTACAGAAATATATATTAAGTATTTTATCACATTTGTTACCATCTATTACGTATGATATTTTATATTCAACATAAATATATCTCCGGAATTAATTATTTTTAACCAATAATTTATCAAGATAATTAAGAATTATCCAGAAAATATAAACGGTTATTACCTATTTTATTGGCATGAATAATAAAGATAAGTATTCTTTAAAAAATCTAAATTTAAAGTATAATGTCTAAGAATGTTGATATCCAAACATTAAACTTAGATTTAAGAAATACACTTCTAAATCAGGATATCATCTATTTAGGGCGGCATCAAATAACATTGCATATATATTCGCTGTAATCTTATTATTACCTCTATATTTTACAATAATTCCATAATATTCAACCAATATTCAAGTGTTATGCCTGTATTTTACGGTATTTATAATATTTCACTTAATATATGTGTTGAAATATCTACTCAGGGTATAATTATAACACCATTAATCTTTGACATATCTTTGGTCGAGAAATATATGGTGAAATAGGAGGAATAGAATGAAGGGTTACAAAAAAAGGTTAGCAATACTCGTCAGTATCCTGATGATTTTTCAAATGTTAACACCAATGTTATCATTTGCTGACGAAGAAATTGCTGTCCCTGAGAACATCGAGCTCACTGATGTCTTAGAGAATGTTGAGGAAGTGAGTATCCCCATTATAGAAGAAGAACCCCCTATTATAGAAAATTATCAGGTCCCAGAGCCCGATCCTGTCTTAGAATTAGACGAAAACAAATCGGAAGCTACGGACTCAAATCCTGAAGAGAATGAACCTGAAGTTGAGATTCCACTTGAAAAGGAAGCTGCTTTAGAACCGAAAGAAGAGACAGAAGAATTCGTCAAAACCGAAGAACCCAATGAATTAAAAAAAGAAGAAGCTGTAATTCAACCAAATACAGACAATGAAAATTCTGAAGAAAATGATATTCCTAATGATGAGGATGATTCAGAAAAGAACAATTTAAAGGAAGCAGAAAGCGTTGCTCCTAGAACAAACATCACAGCAACAAAAGCGTGGGTTGGACTAGGCCAGTATGACATTAAACCTGATGTTTACTTCCAGCTCTATAGAAAAAGCTTCGCCGTACCTGCTGAAGCAGTCGGTGCACCAAGAGCAGTATCCGGAGACTCTGTCACTTGGGAGAATCTCGAGGTTTATGACAATCAAAACAATAAATTCGAGTACTTTGTCAAAGAAGTAGATGCAAACGGAAACGATTATACTCCTTCAGGTTTCGCAAAACTTGAAAATGGTCTAACAGTTACAAACACAAAAAAAGACGAAGACAATAAATACACACTGACAATAAGAAAAGCCTCAATTACACAACAGATGCCAACCGGCCGTTCTGCCGGCAACGCAGACTCCGTTCCACTTAAGTTTAAAGTAAGAGTAACTTTCCCGGATACTACCGAGCATATCTATGAACTACAAGCAGGGCAAACCATAGTGCTTACCGACCTTCAACAAGGAACCTATACTGTTGAAGAAATCGAATCTCATGGTTTTACACCGATGTATAATCCGGAAAGTCGTACAATTAAACTTGACCCGTATAATAAAACAGGAAGTATCACCATTACAAATGTTCCGAAAGATGATACTCTATGGAAAAACATAATCATTAAAAAAGTATGGGTTGGTGACTTGGAGAAATTCCCTAGTGC
>JAEZWM010000115.1 GCA_023443025.1 Bacillota bacterium | reverse complement strand
TTGTAGTAGTGAATATGGATATGAAGATGGGAATGGGTATAGCTGCCCGGAGTGTGGGCATTTCTGGACGGATCTGTGCTTGGAAGAGGAGAAAGTTTTTGACTCAGTAGGAAATGAGCTGTCTGATGGCGATGAAGTGAGCCTAGTGCAGGACGTAAAGCTTGGAAAGCAGGTAATAAAGCGTGGTACCAAGGCTAAACAGATTAGGATAATAGAACCGGTAGATGGTCATGATCTGGATGCTAAGATAGATGGAGTTGGTAATCTTTACTTAAAATCTTCAATCGTTAAAAAACTATAAAAAAATCCCCCTTGCTTTTAGCAAGCGGGGATTTTTCAAAATTTTAGTATTCTTTCATTGCTTCTTCAATTATGCTATCTTCTACAAAGTATGGTAGTGTTATATGGTCTTGTCCTTCCATTACCTTGTTGTATTCAATTGAAGTTTCAATTGCGTTTTCGTTTCTCGCCCATGCTCTTCTTGCAACTCCACCCATAACGTCCCATGGCATTGCAGATTTAAGGATTTCATCGATTCTTTCTGATCCGTCAAGTACACAACCGAATCCACCATTTATAGATTTACCAATACCTACTCCACCACCATTGTGAAGTGCTACAAGGCTCATTCCTCTTGCTGCATTACCTGCAAAGATTTGAGTCGCTTGATCAGCCATTACATTGGATCCATCTTTAATATTTGAGGTTTCTCTAAATGGTGAGTCTGTTCCGCCTGTGTCGTGATGGTCTCTACCAAGCATTACAGGTCCGATTTCTCCGTTTCTTACCATTTCGTTGAATCTAAGAGCCATATCTCTTCTTCCAAACGCATCTGAGTAAAGGATTCTTGCTTGTGTTCCTACTACTAGTGCGTTTTCTTCAGCATCTCTAATCCAAATCCAGTTGTCTCTGTCTTGGTATCTTCTGTCCGGATCTATACATTCCATAGCTGCTGCATCTGTCTTTCTTAAGTCTTCCGGATCTCCACTTAAGCATACCCATCTAAATGGTCCATATCCAAAGTCAAATAGTCTAGGTCCTAAGATGTCTTCAACATATGATGGCCAGATAAAACCGTCTTTTTCATCTATACCGTTTTTAGAAATTTCCTTAACTCCTGCATCGTAGATTGCTTTCATAAATGAGTTACCATAGTCAAAGAAGTATGTTCCATTTTCAGTAAGTTTTTGGATTACGTGGAAATGTTTAACAAGTGATTCATTTACCAGTTCAACGAATTTGTCATGGTCTTCAGCAAGTAATCTTGTTCTTTCTTCAAATGTGATGCCTTGTGGACAGTATCCTCCTGTATATGGCTCATGACAAGAAGTTTGATCTGATAGTAAATCTATATGGATGTCATTGTCCACTGCATATTCAAGAAGATCAACAACATTTCCATGGTAAGCAATCGCTCTAGGCTCTTTTTTATCCATTGATTCTTTTGCTAATCTGTATGCTTCTTCACAGGAGTCAACTTCGTCTGTTACCCATCCTTGTGAAAATCTAGTGTCAATTCTAGATTTATCTACTTCTGCAATAATTGAAACACCACCTGCTATTATACAAGCTTTACCTTGAGCTCCACTCATTCCGCCTAGACCTGATGTTACGAAAAGTCTACCTGCAAGGTTTCCTTCATTAGGAATTCCAAGAACCAATCTTCCTGCATTTAGAAGGGTGTTATATGTTCCATGAACAATACCTTGAGGTCCTATATACATCCATCCACCGGCAGTCATCTGACCGTAGTTTGCAACACCTAGTGCTGATGCTCTGTTAAAATCATCAAGATTATCGAACATACCAATCATAAGACCATTCGTAATAATTACTCTTGGTGCATCTGGTTTTGAGTGGAATAATCCTACAGGATGTCCTGAGTATAAAACAAGTGTCATGTTTTCGTCTAATACTTCAAGGTATTTTTTAATCAGTCTGTACTGCATCCAGTTTTGGCATACAGCTCCTGTTTCTCCGTAAGTAACCAGTTCATAAGGATAAAGAGCAACGTCAAAGTCCAGGTTGTTATCGATCATTACTTGGAATGCTTTACCTTCCGTACAATTGCTCTTGTACTCGTCGATTGGCTTTCCATGAAGTTCGCCATGTGGTCTATATCTATAGCCGTAGATTCTTCCATGTTCTTTTAATTCTTGTAAAAATTCTTTAGCCATAAACTCGTGATGCTGCTCTGGAATATATCTTAGAGCATTTCTAAGTGCTAGTTCTACCTCTTCTTTTCTTAAATGTGCTTCTCTCTTTGGTGCTCTTCTGATACCCTCTTTAAATTCAGGATACTCAGGAAGTTCGTCGTCAAGTTTAATCTTCATTGCTTCTTTGATGTCGATGTTTTGAATCATTTTTTTCCTCCATTTTTAGAAAAATATTGTTATTATTGGTATTGTTATTATAATTGAAAGGATAACTCTTTCTATCCAAATAATTATATAATCTTTTATCTTAAGTGGTATCTCAGTTGCCATCATACATGGTATGGAAGCCGAGAAGAATAGTATTTCTGATATACATACTACAGCCACTAAAAATCTTGTGTTAAATCCTGCTTCAGCTACAAATGCAGCCGGTAGGAACATTTCAGCTATGCTCGTAGCAAGTGCTGTTGATACGTTCATGGCATCCGGTATTCTAAACAATGCGAGCACCGGGTAGAATATTAATCCTACAAATTTAAATATCGGTGTATAGTGTGCAATTATCAGTCCTAATGTACCTATTGCAAGTAGCGATGGAGCTAGTCCCAGTGCTAGTTTAAATCCATCGATTATGTTATTTTTAGTATTTTCTAGCAGACTCGGAGCTGATGCACTTACATCCAGTGCTGTATTAAGAGCAACGTTAAACTTGTTACCTTCAACATCCTTTTCTAAATCTCCAGCTATGCCTTTATGAAACTCTTCAGGTTTATTTCTAAGCGGGTAGATTCTAGCTGTTATTGCAGATACTAAAAATGTTACAAATACTGTTATAAAGAAGTACTTAGTCCATATATCCATCAGTCCTAATGTGTTTGCAACGATAATCATAAAAGTAGCAGATACAGTTGAAAATCCTGTAGCAATTATTGCTGCTTCCTTTGCAGTATATTTACCTTCTGTATAAACCCTATTTGTGATGAGTAGTGCTATCGAATACGATCCAACAAATGAAGCGACAGCATCAATAGCCGATCTTCCCGGAGTTTTCCAGATAGGTTTCATAACAGGTCTCATAAAAACGCCTACAAACTCCATAAGTCCATAACTTACGATTAGTGCTAAGAAAATTGATCCAATCGGTACTATTGTCGTAACCGGTACTACTATCTTGCCAAATATAAAAGGTATCATACCGGGAGCCATCAGTTCAGCAGGTCCAATTTCAAATACTGCCATTATTACAAAAGGGATGGCAAGTATGTTAATTATAGAAAATACCTTTTTTGTTTTAGTCTTTTTCCAGCTACCATCTATAAAAGGAAGAATCACCCCAATAAATACCAAAACCAGCCCATAAACCTTAGGGTAATATGGTATTTTTTGTATAAGTCCAACTAAATGGTCAAGAGGTATACTGTTTTTTCCCATAAAGGTAATGGGTATGAAAAACATGAATATACCAATTGCAGAATAAAGTAAGAATCTCATCATACTTTGACCTCTGTTATTAATGTTTTTCTCCATATACTTCTCCTCTCTTAAATATGTACCTATGTCTTTGGTACTTTCGGAATAATATAAAGCAATAATGATGCCAATTATTTCTTTGCCTTTAATTAGCCATCCTATGCAAAACAAACATTTTATTAATTAGCTCAGTGTAGATTTTTATACACTGAAAGATAAAAAACCTAATCTTTTAAATTAATTTTAAAACTCAATTATTTAAGTCTTGATTATTTCAATACTCGAAAACGATTTCTATTCCAACAAAAAATGTAGAATATTCTACATAGGTGTAAAATACTCTACATTTTTTTCTCTATACCATACTTTTTCATTCTATATAGCAAGTTTTGCCTTATAATACCTAATTTTTTACTCGTATGGGTAATATTGTAATTGTTTTCTTCAAGTGTTTTGATTATTATTTCACTTTCAAATGCTTCTACTTTCGTAATTAAATCAGTTCCTTCCTTCTCTACTCCACTTGTACCTACTATCCTTTTTTTGAGGTATTTGGGGATATGGCTTGTGTTGAGTATTTTATCATCCACACCGGCTACAACCAGCATATTTTCAACTAAGTTTTCTAATTCTCTTATATTTCCGTTCCAGCTGTAATTATTTAAAAGCCTTCTAAGCTCGTCATCTACACCAATTACATTTTTTCCCATTAATTTAGCATAACGGTTTAAAAAATATTCTACTAGTAGTATAATATCCGACTTTCTTTCTCTAAGAGGTGGAATATACAGATTATATCCCGCCAGTCTATAGTAAAGGTCTTCTCTTAAATTGCCATTCTTAATTGCATCAAAGGGATTTTCATTCATGGCTGAGATTATCCTTGCATTTAGATCATAACTCTTTGTATCCCCCAGCCTAGTTACTCTTTTTTCCTGCAGAACCCTAAGCAGCTTAACTTGAAGAGACATGGGCATAGAATTAACCTCATCTAAAAACAAAGTCCCGTTGCCAACCTCTTCAAAAATCCCGGGCTGATCAACTGCCCCTGTATAAGCTCCCTTTACAGTTCCAAATAGTATACTTTCGAGTAAGTTTTCAGGAATCGCTGAACAGTTTACACCTATGAAGAGTTCCTTTGCTCTTTTTCCATGATTGTGTATGCTCTGTGCCAATACTTCTTTTCCGGTACCTGTTTCTCCATGGATTAGCACGCTATTATCAAGCCAAGAAATAGTCTGAGCTTCTTTTATTAATGACGTTATAACACCTGATTGACCTATAAAATCTGAAAAGCCATAAGTGGTTCCATTTTCTGAATAAATCCTACCGGTTTGCATATTGTAGTTAACATTATGCTGTCTTTTTAATTCGCTTGCAAGCTTGAGCCTTTCATGAATTGTCTCTTCATTGCCTGAAACAGTCATAACTCCAATTGTCCTATCTGATTCAATAATTGGATATGTGCTGTAATTCGTATATAGCTCTACTCCGTCAACGCTGGTATGTGCAGAGTACATATTTTCGAGTGCACTTCCGGTTTTAAATACCTTTCTGTGTTCTGAGGCCGAAACGTCATGGTAGCCATATGCCTCCCAAATAAACTCTCCAATCATGTCCTCTTTTTCCATATTTTCTAAAGTTTCCATCGATGAATTATAAGCTACTATTACACCATCTTCGTCGGTTATCATTACTCCATCATTTAATTTATCCAGTAGATTCATAAATAGAGTCTTTATTCTAGAACTCTCTTCTTTAGAAAGCTCATAGAGGATGTATTTATCTTCATCAATATCTGATACAAAAAAGATTCTATTCATTCCAAAGATTGAGATTAGTCTTTCTCCTCTTAATACTCCGGCTGCTATCTTTCTATTCGTTTTTTCATCTAATTGTATTAGACTTTCTTTTAGAAAAATAATTTTCCCTTCTTCAATTTTAAATATATTATCAAAATTATCTTTCATCATTATCACATCTTTCTAAAAAAGGAGCTGTTGTATATTTACTTAAATTATACCACAGCTCCAAATTATTATTTTAGTGTTGCAAACATTACCGCTTTTATAGTATGCATTCTATTTTCTGCTTGATCAAATACAAGTGATTTGCTAGATTCAAATACTTCATCACTTACTTCCATTTCACTGATTCCAAACTTTTGATATATTTCTTCTCCAATTGTAGTATTTCTATCGTGGAAAGATGGTAAACAGTGAAGGAAGATACAATCCTTGTCTGCTGCTTCCATCATTTCACTATTTACTTGGTAATCTTTTAATTGTTCAATTCTTGACTCCCAGATTTCGTCAGGTTCACCCATTGACACCCATATGTCCGTATAGATTATATTAGCATTTTCGACAGCTTTTTTAACATCGCTTTCAAGAGTTATTGTTGATCCTGTTTCTGCTCCGATATCCTTTGCGGTTTTTACTAATTCATCAGTCGGGAATAGCTCTTTAGGTGAGCATGCTGTATAGTTCAATCCCATTTTAGCACATGCAATCATTAGCGAGTTAGCAACGTTGTTTCTACCGTCACCGGCATAGACAAAATTCAAACCTTTCAAACTTCCAAAGTGTTCCTCTATAGTAAGGAGATCCGCCAGCATTTGTGTTGGATGGAATTCGTCAGTAAGTCCGTTCCAAACTGGTACTCCTGAGTACTCTGCAAGATCTTCCACGGTTTTTTGGCTAAAACCTCTATATTCAATACCATCATACATTCTACCAAGTACTCTTGCTGTGTCGGCGATGCTTTCCTTTTTGCCTATTTGTGATGTACCCGGTTCAAGATATGTTACCCCCATGCCCAGGTCGTTTCCAGCTACTTCAAATGCACATCTGGTTCTAGTTGATGTCTTCTCAAAAATGAGTGCAATATTTTTTCCTTCTAAATACTTATGAACAGTCCCTGTTCTTTTTAGCGTCTTGAACTCTTTAGATAGGTTCAGAAGGTATCTGATTTCTTCAGGTGTGAAATCCAGTAGTTTTAAAAAGCTTTTGCCTCTAATATTTAATCCCATTGCTTGCTTCTCCTTTTCTTTTTGAGCATAACTCAATTTCTTTGGTAATATTTTTTCAAACATTCGATGGAAGTGTTTTCATCTTATTAGTATTATAACATAAACTTTCTATTATTACTCTTTTTATTTTATTTATTGTATAATATTGTTGAGGTGATTTGATGAGAAGAAAAGATAGGGAAATGAATCGTGAATTCGCCCTTGAAGTTATTGATAAATCCGAATATGGCGTTTTAGGAATGATAGACTCCGGTAGACCCTATACTGTAGTACTATCTATAATAAGGGATAGTGATACGCTATATTTCCATAGTGCAAAAAGCGGAAAAAAAGTTGACCTATTTTCTGAAAACGATTATGTATCCGTAAGTTTTATTTCGCATGTAAAGGTACCTAATTTATTTACGGTTGAGCAGATACAAAGCATGATTAATAGTGGTGACTTTGCAAGTATTGGATCTAAAGTGTTTACAACAGAGTTTAAGTCGGCACATGTTAAGGGTAGAATATCGGAAGTTACAAATGTGGAAGAGAAAACAAATGCACTTATTAATATCTGTAAAAAATATACTCCGGATTTTGTGGAACTTGCACTTCCCTTTATAGAGAATAGTTATAACAGAACTGCCGTCTATAAAATAGATATTGAAGAAATACACGGAAAAAGAAAGGCTTTTGATTCCATGGGCGAGGAATTAAAATGGGGTAGGAATGAAGATGAATCTTAACGACTTAAATTGTACACTTTTTAAAGGTATACCCGAGTCAGAGCTTTTGGATTTATTGAGTAAGTACAATATCATAAATCAGCTCTACCAAAAAGGCGAGTATGTTTTTAATGCCGGAGATATTCCAAAGCATATGTACGTTTTATTAAGCGGAACCGTCACTGTAGAAAAAACTGATATGAGTGGAAAAAGAATAATAGTAAATTCTTTTTCTAAAAGGGGAACCGTTTTTGGTGAAGTGTATTTATATCTATCCCATAAAGATTATGACTATTCCTGTTTAGCAATGGAAGATAGTGAAATACTTATGCTTCCACGAAATTTTATCATCGATTTGGCAAGTGAAAACTCACTCAAGTATGGAATCATTATAGAAAACATGCTTGAGATTCTATCAGAAAAAGCCTATCATTTAAACCAAAAACTTTTAATTCACAGTAGTTTTTCTCTTAGGCAAAAAATTGCTAACTATATTCTGCAAACTGCCGGCTCTAATGATGTTCTTAAACTTGTTTTCAATAGAGAGGAATTGGCAAATTATATAGGTACCACACGTCCTTCCCTTTCAAGAGAACTTATGAATATGGAGGAAGATGGATTAATTTCAGTATCCAGAGACATTGTAAATATAATAGATAGAGATGCTCTTGAAGATATTATTTAACTTCGTAACAAATGTTACCGACTTATGTTAAGTATTTATTTATAATATGAGTATAAAATATTTAATGGAGGTTTCAGATGAATCAAATGTTTTGTTTTCAATGTCAAGAAGCTGCAAAGAACATAGGCTGTACAGTTAAAGGTGTATGCGGTAAGACTGCGAACGTTGCTAAAATTCAAGATTTACTTATCTATGTTACAAAAGGCCTTTCCAGCGTTTTAATGCAGATGAGAAAAGAAGGAAAAGAAGTTTCTAAAGAGCTTAACCATGTGGTAACCTATAATCTCTTTACTACCATTACAAATGCAAACTTTGATGATGATGCACTACTAGAGATAGTTAAAAATACAATTACAATAAAAGAAGGATTAAGAAGTAACTTAACTGATGAAAGCGGCTTAATAGAAGCAGCTAAATACAGCGAGTTGGATAATGAAGCATTACTAGCAAAAGCTGAGAAGGTTGGTGTACTTTCTACTGAAAACGAAGATGTAAGAAGCTTAAGAGAGCTTACTATTTACGGTCTTAAAGGTCTTTCAGCATATACTAAGCACGCAAATGTATTACTTAAAGACAATGATGAAATAGATGAATTCATTCAAGAAGCATTAGTAAAAACAACTGATGATAGCTTAAGTATTGATGAATTGGTTGAGCTTGTGCTAGAGACAGGAGCTTTTGGTGTAAAAGGAATGGCACTGCTTGATGAAGCAAACACTTCAAAATACGGACATCCTGAAATCACTGAAGTAAATATCGGTACACGTAATAATCCGGGTATTCTAATATCAGGTCACGATTTAAGAGACATGGAAATGTTACTTGAGCAGACTGAAGGTACAGGTGTGGATGTATATACTCACTCAGAAATGCTTCCTGCAAACTATTATCCAGCATTTAAAAAGTACGATCATTTTGTAGGTAACTACGGAAATGCTTGGTGGAAACAAAGAGATGAATTCGAGTCCTTTAATGGTCCTATACTTATGACCACCAACTGTATAGTTCCACCAAAGGATTCATATATAGACAAACTATATACAACCGGTGCAGCAGGATATCCGGGATGTAAACATATCCCAGGTGAAATTGGAGAACCAAAAGATTTTACTGAAATAATTGAACATGCTAAGAGATGTCAAGCACCTGTTGAAATTGAAACAGGATCAATTGTAGGCGGTTTTGCACACGAACAAGTTTTCAAACTTGCAGATGCAGTTGTGGAAGCTGTTAAGTCCGGTGCTATTAAAAAATTCGTTGTAATGGGTGGATGTGACGGTAGACATAAAGAAAGAAACTACTACGAAGACTTTGCTAAAGCACTTCCAAAAGACAGTGTAATCTTAACTGCCGGATGTGCTAAATATAGATACAATAAGCTAAACTTAGGCGATATTTCCGGAATTCCAAGAGTTCTAGATGCGGGTCAATGTAATGACTCATACTCACTTGCGGTTATAGCACTTAAACTAAAAGAAATCTTTGAACTGGAAGATATTAACGATCTGCCAATTATATACAATATTGCATGGTATGAACAAAAGGCTGTGATCGTGCTACTTGCGCTACTTTCATTAGGAGTAAAAGATATTCACTTAGGACCTACACTACCAGCATTCCTTTCTCCAAATGTTGCTAAGGTACTTGTAGAGAACTTTGGTATAGCCCCAATTTCTACAGTTGAAGAAGATATCGAAAACTTCTTCCCTGAGCTGGCTGAAGCAGGTGATAAGATCATTGGTTCTACTCTTATAGGAGACATCTTAAGACTTAGACCTGAAAAAGCTGATGTACTTCTTTCTATGGGAATGCACTGCTTGGGTTGTCCTTCATCTCAAAATGAAACTATTGCCGAAGCATGTATGGTTCACAATGTAGACCTAGATGAAATTCTAGAAAAATTAAATTCATAATGAAATCAATAGAAACGCTAAAATCCGAACATAAAAACATACTAAAACTCATAAGTATTCTTAAGGCTATGTGCCTTAAGGTACTTGAGGGTGGTAGTTTTAATGTAGATGATTTAAAGTTAGCATCTAGATTTATCAGTGGATATGGAGACAAAATCCACCACGGAAAAGAAGAGAAAATACTTTTTGACCAAATGCTAGTCAATCTCGGACCGCTTGCTGACAAACTAATTAATACAGGAATGATGATAGAGCACGACCTTGGTAGGTACTATAATATGTCCCTATTAGATTCCGTTAAAGCATATGAAGTTGATCCGAGCTATGAGAACGCTCTTGAAATAATTGGATATGCTATGGCTTACTCAGATCTTTTAAAAAGACATATCGAAAAGGAAGATTCTGCTGTATATCCTTTTGCTCTAAGAAGCCTTAATCAAGAGATTATAGACCTTGTAGAATCAAAATCGGAAGCTTTAGATGCAGAAAACCTGGAAGAAACCAAAGAGTATTTGATAATACTGGATAAATTAAGTTACTATATAAAATAACTCCATAAAGGGGTTATTTTATTTTCATTAAAAATTACTGATATTACCTCTAGTAATTGACAACTCATTGTAATATAATAATATTTTGTAGTTAGGTAGGTGATATTATTAAAAAGACCAATCAATCTTTAATTTTGGAAGGCAATATGACCAGAACCATCATGCATCTTGCTATTCCACTAATGGTAAATAATCTAATTCAGACACTTTATAATATGGTAGATGGAATTTGGCTTGGTAGACTTGGTGCAACCGAGTTTGCCGCTACCACTTTCGTTTCTCCGGTTATATTTTTGTTTATTACAGTAGGCTCAGGATTCTCGGCAGCAGGCACGACGATTATGTCACAGCTTCTAGGATCAGGCAAAAAGAAAGAAACCACGGGTTATGTTTTCCAGTTGTTATTACTTGGTATTACTCTATCCTCGATAGTTTCAGTTCTAGGTTTTACACTTGCACCATATATTGTAAAAGCCATGAGCGCAACAGGCGATTTAGCAAGATTTAGTACAACTTATTTATCGATAACCTTCCTCGGTTATCCACCGGTACTGATTGGTTTTGCACTAGCCTCAGTTATGCAGTCTCAGGGAAACACAAAGGCTATTACTATAGCAAGTGGTATTTCATCAATTGTAAATATTATTCTTGACCCAATCTTTATATTTAAAGAAATTCCACTCATAGGTCTTCCGGGCCTAAACCTTGGAGTCGCCGGAGCTGCATTTGCGACCATCCTTTCTCAATATGTTATGATGTTAACTGCTATTTGGGTGGTAAGAAATTATGATGGCGACATAAAAGTAAAAATCAGAGGTCAAAAGCTTGAACCGGAGAAATTAAAGCATTTGATAAGAATAAGTATACCCAGTATCATTGGTCAGTCCAGTGCTTCTGTAGGCTTTATAGTTCTAAACGCCTTTATTACAGCATATGGTACAACAGTACTTGCGGCATATGGAGTTGTAAATAGGATAACAAGTTTACTAATGATGCCAACGATGGGTATAGGGGCAGCTATTCCCGCTATAATCGGTCAAAATATGGGAGCCAAAAGAATGGACAGGGTTAGAGACTGTTTCTGGAAGTCTCATATAATGAGCTTTGTTATTTCATTTATCGGATCGGTATGTATGTACTTTATGGCAAGAGAATTTATCATGATCTTTATAAGGCCTGATGAAATTGCTGCACTCATGCCCGATGCTATGGAGTATATAATATATTCCTTATTTATCATGCCTATGATGGGCGGATTCAGTGTGTTCCATGGTTTTTTCCAAGGAACCGGACATACGGAATTTGGTATGAAAATGTCCATGTACCGTCTTTGGGTAATTAGATTACCAATGATTTTCATACTGCAGAGATTTACAAATCTTGGATCTACAGGGATTTGGATATCGATGCTAGTTAGCAATCTCTATGTAAACATATACGCATTTTATCAATACAAGCGTGAAAGATGGATGACTCAAGTTGTTTAAAAAAAGCTGTATCCGAACAATTCTGTTCTGATACAGCTATTTTTTAATATTAATTTAATTTTATTTAAGTAAATCCATTCCTGTCAATTTTTTTGAAATTGACTCGAAATCTTCATCAAACTCTCTTTGTAGCCCGAAAAAACTACCAAAGTTATCTTCAGAGTCGTCATTTATTCCTAGAAGTCTAAATCCTTTTATCCTTATAGATGTATATATCGGGTCTCCTTCATCGGTTTTGGTAATCCAAGTCGCTGTAGAATCAACACCACCTCGTCTTTTCGTATTATTTAACTGCTCAAAAAAGAGGTTTCTTTCGATTTCATCAGGATATTTTCCGTTTAAATCTACAAGTACAGATCCATCGCTATTTAAATATTCTGAAAAGTCACCATTTTTATATTTTTCTTTTACCTTGGATAGATTTTTTTCTATTTCTTTATAATCATCTCCAAAAAACTCTTCCCAGCCTGCAGGATCTACGCGTACTCCAAAACCATACTCGGCCTCATTGCCATCATTCCAGCTTGCATGGATCTTTATAACCCTAAACTCTTTACCGGGTGCAAAATCTCCGGTTGAAGATAACAATTTCATGCTTGGATGATTCCCCAGTTTAAAATGAATGTTCCCATCTTCACTCACATCAGCTTCTCTGTACATGGAATTACCTTTTATATCATTCCCGTCACGTCCTAATATCAAGTAATCCTCAATTGATATTTTTGAAGGTGAAGTATCCTTGTCTTTAAACTTCAATACGATATCCGTATCAGTGAGTACTCGCATAGTCTTGCCGGAATCTTCAACGATGAGTTGCTCCATAGACATTCTATCGTACTTTACACCTGCCCACGAGTTTTTGGCAACTTCAGCAACTAAACCTGCTTTCTCGTCATAATAATAAACGAACAACTCAGGTGGTTCTTCAGGCGCTGCATTATCATTTAACTCTATTATCTGATCTTTTAGTTCTTCATCATTTTCAACTACTTTAAAAATCGCTCCGTTTTTTTCTATAGTATTAGGATTTTTGTTTTCAGTTTTTTCTGATTCCGAATTTTCTGTATTTTCAGAACTTCTTATTTCATCAGCATTATTATCCACATTTTTATCTACAATTTCAACTTTTTCTTCACTTTTTTCACTATTATCAGTTTTGACTTCTTCGCCGTTTGAACTAGTATCGTCTTTTCCTACACATCCCGATACTGCTAAAGAAATTATTAATATCAATGCAAAGATAAATTTTTTCATGATAAGCTCCTTCCTCTGAATACTTCTTAATAATATAACGCTTGTCTTTGCATTCTGTGACTTATATGCAAACTAAAAAAGCCCATAGGTTTAATCCTATAGGCTAGTTTTAAATTATCTTGCATGGTAGTAAACATAACCTGCAACAGGTGTCATTCCTTTGTATGCAAAGAGTTCTGATACCGTAACTAACTGGAAACCTCTATTTACTAGTTCAGGAATTACCATTTCAGTAGCAGTTGCGGTTGGCTCATGAATATCATGCATAAGTATGATGTCTCCATCTTTTGCATTGTTAAGTATGATATTATAAACCGAGTTTGCATCTCTACTCTCCCAGTCTCTCGTGTCTACAGACCAGTTGATAAGAGGAAGTGCAACGGCTTCCTTTACAGTTTGATTAAAAGCTCCATATGTCGGTCTGGCTAGTTTTGGTAGTACTCCGGTTGCTTTGTACACTACATCCTGAGTATTGGCAATCTGCCACTGAATTGCACCATAACTCAATGTTGTGAGGTCAGGATGTCCATAGGAATGATTTCCTATTTCATGTCCCTCTGCGATTTGTCTTTGTAGTATAGCCTCTCTGGATGGAACTCTATCTCCAAGTACAAAAAATGTAGCTTTGGCATTATGAGCCTTTAATACATTTAGAATCCTTTCAGTGCTGCCCCAGTTGGGACCATCATCGTATGTTATAGCTATCATCGGTTTGCTTGGATCGATTGGATTAGGTTCAGGCTCCGGAGTTGGCTCAGGTTCAGGCTCAGGTTCCGGTTCAGGTTCAGGCTCCGGCTCAGGTGCAGGTTTTTCTGCAGTTAAAACATCATCAGCTATTGAATTTGTACCACCTATCAGCGTTATTTCGAGTTCTTTTTCGCTTAAATAAGATTTAACAAATTCCTCATTATATGCCCCGGGTGTTAGTAGGACATTTAGGTTATTTACATATACATATGAAGAAACAGTAAATGCATCTACAAATTCAAATGCATTAACCAGCACTGCATTTTGTGCTCCCCTAAGCTCGGTATTTAGATTAGCAAGTATAACTGCTGTTTCAAACCTATCAGCTCCACCGATTCTGCTTGATGCGCCAATAGTAGACGAAACTTCGTCAGATACAGAGTTCACTCCACCTAAAACAACTTTTTCTTCTTCTATTGAAGCAAGTTTTTCCGATGGATTATTTGTATCTACTAAGATAAGAGCTATATTATCACCTCTATAACCACTTGAGGATACAGCATCTGCTATACTTGAAGTAACAATTACTTTGGATACTTCAGTGTGAGCTTTAATTTCATCATATATAAGCTCTGATGTTTCAAATCTATTTTGTCCACCGATTCTCTTTACTTGTAATCCAAGGGCACTTATTTTATCTTCAACCACAGGTTCTATTGTGCTTTCTCCACCGAGTATAATAGCCTCAGATGCTCCAAGCTTAAGAATCTCAGTCCTAGTCGCCTCGGGTACATCATTTGCAGTAGTTAATAAGATTGGTGCACCCAGTATATTTGCTAGAGTAGATGCTGCAAGTGCGTCTATATAATTTGATCCATTTGCTATGAGCACTGTATTTGCTCTTGTGTATGATGCATTTGAAAGTGCAGCTGCAGTTTGATATCTGTCCTCTCCTTGAATTCTGGTTGGTTCTTGTGCAAATGCAACCACTCCCGAAAATATGAGTACTATTGCAAGTGCAAAAGATATTACTTTTTTAAACATAAAAATCCTCCATTTTTATTCACTATCATCTATTATACACATATTATTATGCTTATTCTATACTTTTATTAAATCTCTTCTACTTCTTTAAGTTTCTGTATTATTCTTACAGCCAATTTTACAACTTCT
The DNA here is from genome assembly GCA_023443025.1 of Bacillota bacterium. GTDB lineage: Bacteria > Bacillota > Clostridia > Tissierellales > Peptoniphilaceae > Microaceticoccus. The sequence goes on along the minus strand of JAEZWM010000115.1, from coordinate 43,235 downwards.
TCATAATCTTTTATAGAGGCATATGAGTAATGAGTGTGTATATATCTTGAAGGAATTCCAATAACAAGACATGGGATTCCAAAGTTTTCTACATGAACTAGTCCTGCGTTTGTCCCACTTCCTTTTCTAACAGCGTGCTGCACTTCGATCCCTAACTCCTCAGCCGACTCTTTAGCTATGCTAATCAGATACTCATCTGAGATATAAGACCCATCATAATGCCTTATCTGTGGTCCTCCTCCCAGTTTACACTGCATCTCATAAGTCTTTACATAGAGGTCGTCTGCAGGCGAACCTTCGAACATTATCGCATACTTTGGAGCAACTTTTCTTGCTGTAATCTTTGCTCCTCTTCCCCCAACTTCTTCCTGCACAGCTATTGCACCGACTACTCCATCTAGTTCTTTTATTGTCTCCAGCTCTTTCATAACATCTATAACAGCAGCAACGCCAAGTCGATTATCGAATGCCTTGCCGAGCATAATGCCCGTCTCATCGTTAAACTCAAATTTAACTGCCGGTACAATAGGATTTCCTACTTCTATTCCCAGTGTTTTAATTAACTCCTCTCTATTGTACCCACCAAGGTCGATTTTAAGATTGTCTATATCAGGTATTTCGCTTCTTTCATCGGGGCTCATAAAGTGTACGGGTTTGCTTACTACAATACCCTTGTGATATTTGTCATGTCCTCGTACATATACAGGCTGAGATACCACAGACGAAGCAATCCATCCTCCGAGTGGCAAGAAAGAAATAAGCCCGTTATCATCAATATGTCTTACTATAAAAGCAACTTCATCAGAATGGGCATCAAGCATAATCAAATTCTTTTCTCCAAGTCCAATATATGCATTTTTCAGCACATCTGTTTCAAACGAAAGTTCACCGATATTGTTTTTTATAACTTCATTTATTTCAGTTTCAAATCCGGGAGCTCCCATAGCATTGCTGAGCTCTTCAATTAGTTTTATATTTTTTTGTCTATCCATTTATCCTCCACCTATTCTAGTGAACTATATACATCAGACTCTTCTTTTGCCAGTATTTCAAGTCCGGAATTATACATTGGAATTCGATTGAATTTAAATCTCGATATCCTATGCATTCTGTCGATAATTTCTTTTGTTTTTTGATCCTCAATCTCTCCGGTCCTCAAGTATCGATTTAGAACCTCATAGGAAAAACCAAGAATCTCCTCATCAGTTTTTCCGGTAAGTCCATCAGCAGGGGGTTTTATAATGTATTTTTCCTCGATTCCGAGGTATCTACCTATTTGGATTACCTCGTCGGATGTAAGTGTTGCAAGTGGTGAAAAAGCACCGGCAGTATCTCCATAAACTGTAGCGTATCCTACCCAGTCTTCTGATAGATTAGAAGTGTTGATTACTAATGCGCTGTCGAGTGACTGTGCATATGCATAAAGCGTCGTCATTCTAACTCTTGGTGGGATGTTTAGAGTAGTTTGTTTAGATAATTCTAATCCCGTTTCGCTTACACCGGTTTTTATTGCTTTAACCGTATTTGAAATATTTATGACATGACAGTTAATTCCAAATTTATTACAGATTTCTATAGCATCTTTTAGGTCCTCTTGATCGCCGTCCGGCATAATCAGACCATATACATTTTCAGGACCAAGTGCAAGTGCACAAAGCGAGGCGGTAACAGTACTGTCTTTACCACCCGATATCCCAATCACAGCTCTTTTAGCTCCAATTGCTTCCATATTTTTTCTTATCCAATAAATAACCCCTGAGGATAACTCGTTTAATTTTTCAGTAGTAAGTTTCATTTTTCACCTCTACGTATATTTTCTTAAAATCATTATATCATATCATATGCTACTTCTCTCTTATCAACGATTACAAATTTGTAAACTTATTAAATTATGTAAATTTTTGGGGTATAATAAGTAAGAGAGCAAAATGAGATAAAAAAAGGGGGTTTTATATTTGACCAGTTTATTAGGTATTATAATAATCATTGCCGGATTACTATTAGTTCTAGCTCAATTTGGTAATTTCTATTACCTTAATAATATCTTTGCATTATGGCCGCTCATCGTTTCACTGATTGGAATAGCGAGGCTAAAACAAAAAAAGGGACTTAAGAGCGTTAATATTCTCATGATTGTATTCGGGATTGGGCTTAGCATAGTTGGTGCGATGTCTGGTTTCAGAGAATCCCTTGTCTTTTCATGGGGAACTCTCTTGGTGCTGCTTGGAATCTCCATGATAATAAGTAGAGTTCCTGAAAACACTACTAATAGCGTAGAGTTCATAGAAGAGGATGACCGTCCATCATTTGAACTTAACAATAATGCAGAAACTTTAGATGAAAGATGGTCCGAGTTAACTAAGGAAGCAAACTGGAACTTTGATGATCATGATACAAAAGTAAAAAAAGAATCAAAGCCAAGTGAAACAGTTAAAGAAAAGGCTGACAAAAAATGGTTCGCCGGAGTCGTTGGTGAGCAGGTCAAAAGTAGAAAGAAAAATACTATTTTTGTCGACAATATCAACTATACGAACGTAAATACGCAAAAATTGAAAGGTTATTCAGTAACAAGTGAGGATAGATTGGATAATAATGTAATACTGAGTACCGATAAACAGATTTATAAATCGGAACATTTTATTGGAGGAAAAGTAAGCACTATTCTTTCAGAGTATTGGCTGGACCTTTCTAGAGTTGAAGCTCAAAATAGAGATGTAAGACTTGATACCAATGTACTATTCTCAACTCTAAATATCAGAATTCCGGATGACTGGGTCGTATATGTTTCAGGTAGATCTTTTCTTGCAACTACTCGAATACCGGATCAAGCACCGACAGAAGCCAGAAATAGGCTAATAATAAAAAACTCTGCAGCATTTGCAACACTTAATGTAGAATACCGGAAAGAGTAAATAATTTGCTATGTTAGAAATACTAACATAGCTTTTTTTATATATTTTTTGAATAATTCTAAAATACTTACAAGATTTCGAATACTTATGTAAAATTTGGGTAAAATATTTTAAAACAGTAAATAACCTCTATAATTGAACAAATAAATTGTTATAATATATATATAACAATTTATTATATTTTTAAAGCGTTCATATTCACAGGTTAAAAGTATAATAATCCCTATAAAAGGAGAATTCTATGAACTACGGAGTAATTGATATTGGATCAAATACGATTCGTTTAAATGTATACAATGAGGATAGACCAAATAAAGAAATTTTTTCAAAGAAAAGCGTAGCAGGACTTGCAAGTTACATCAGTGACGGAGAACTTAGTCCAAGGGGAATTAAGAAACTGATAAAAGTACTTAATAGTCACAAAAAAATACTAAATTATATACCGGTTGATCATACCTACCTTTTCGCTACAGCATCACTTAGAAATGTTTCAAACCATAAAGAAATAATCAAAAATGTAAAGAGGGAAACCGGCTACGACATTGAACTGATTCCCGATAAGGAAGAAGCTAGACTTGGTTATCTAGCGGCTGGAAAGGCTTATGATTTTAATAAAGGTATCACGATAGATATTGGTGGAGGAAGTACAGAGATTGTGGCCTTTTGTAAGGGTGAAATCGCCGATGTATTTAACCTGTCAGAAGGATCATTATCCTTATTTTCCAAGTATATTGATGAAATACTTCCCGGAGTAGATGAATACAAAGCACTTAATAAGTATTTAGATTCCGTAATAGTACCTATTAAAAAGCTAAAACTAAATGGTGATACTCATGCAATTGGACTAGGAGGTACTGTAAGAGCTATAGGTAATATTCTACAGGAGCTCCATGGTAGAGCCGTTAATGATGTATATAGTCTGGAAGATGTACTGGATCTACAAAGAAGAATTGTGGTCAAAGACAGTAATGTCCTAAGAATCATACTTCAAGTAGTACCGGAGAGGATACACACAGTAACAACAGGAAGTGTTATATTAAGTACCATTATGAAAAAGTATAAGGTTAATACCATCTATGTTTCAAATATTGGACTTAGAGAAGGTTATCTGATGAATAAATTAACAGAGGTGAACTATGATTAAAAAATCTGAGTTTATGCAAAATAGGGAATTGTCATGGCTGAGATTTAATCTTCGTGTTCTGCAAGAGGCAGACGATCCTTCAGTCGCAATTCTGGAGCGTTTGAAGTTTATATCAATTTTTACAACGAACCTCGACGAGTTTTTTATGGTTCGGGTTGGTAGCATCAGGGACTTGATGCTCCTTAAGAAAGACACCATTGATATCAGAACAGGGATGACCCCTGAGCAGCAGTTGGAAGCAATCTATAGTTTAATGCCCATGATGTATGAGACCAGGGACAGGCTGTACAGAAAAAACACCGAGGATTTAAAAGAATATGGCATAAATAAAAGGCAAATTAATGAGCTAACGGAGATTCAGCTAAAACATGTTGAAGACTACTATAATTTACAAATCATGCCTTTATTGTCACCACAAATTGTCAATTCCTCTCACCCTCTGCCTTTCTTAGAAAATAAGAGGTTATATGTTATCCTGAAACTTAAAGATGATAATGGAGAGATTATTTTCGGTCTTGTACCTATAAGCAAGGATTTTGAAACATATTTAACTCTACCGGGAGATCAATTTGATTACATAAGGCTTGAAAGGGTAATTTTCGAATATGTGGATAGCCTTTTTGGAAATCGAAAAGTTCTAGCTAAAAACATCATCTCCGTAACAAGAAATTTTGATGTGGATGAGACCTCGGATTTTGCTGAAGAATTTGAAGACTACAAAGATCATATGAAAAAAATCCTTAAAAAACGTCAGCGAAAAGAAATTGTACGACTTGAAATATATGGAGATAAGGATAAAGCTCTTTATGATTTTCTTCTAAGCGAGCTTAATATTCCTAAAGAATGGACGGTATACACTGATGCTCCTATTAACCTCAGCTATGTCTATAAGTTAAGCGATATGCTTCCTTCCGCTCTCTTGGAGAAAGTATCTTATCGTCCATTTAAACCAAGAAGACATAGTAATTGTGATAAGTGCTTAATGAATCTAATAGAGCAGCAAGATCTATTTTATAGCTATCCTTTCGATGATATGGAGAACTTTTTAGACGTTATTAAGGAAGCCGTTGAAGACGATAGAGTCCAGTCTATTAAGATTACAATTTATAGATTAGCGAGTAATTCTAAGCTGGTAGATTATTTAATCAAAGGCGCTGAAAGAGGTATAGATATCACCGTATTAATGGAATTAAAAGCAAGATTTGACGAGGAAAATAATATTAATTATTCCGATAAACTCTATAACGCAGGTTGTCATATCCTCTATGGTTTTGAAGAGTATAAGACTCATTCCAAGCTTTGCCTTATAACTTATAAAGATGATAGGGATAATATTAAATTTATCACCCAGATAGGAACCGGTAATTATAACGAACAAACGTCTAAAATTTACTCAGACTTCAGTTTAATCACAGCTAATAGAGAAATCGGTATGGATGCTAATGACTTTTTCAAAAATATGCAAACAGAACGTCATCTCGAAGGTAAGTACTTGCATTTATTACAGTCTCCAACCACACTTAAACCTAGGTTCCTTAGATTAATAGACCAAGAAATTGCAAAAGGTTCAGATGGATATTTGAGATTTAAAATGAACTCACTCACCGATATATCCTTTATTAATAAGTTTCAAGAAGCTTCCGCTGCAGGGGTAAAGATCGATTTAATTATAAGAGGAATCTGCTGCATAATCCCCGGTGTTGAAGGCTTTACTGAAAATATAAATGTAAGAAGTATAGTAGGTAGATTTTTGGAGCATGCAAGAGTTTATCAGTTTGGAAAAGGAGAAGATATGATGTTATACATATCTTCAGCTGATTTGATGACAAGAAATACAGAGAGAAGAGTTGAGATTGCAGCACCCGTCTACGATGAAAGAATCAGGAATAAACTGCTAGAATTTATGGATATGCAGATGCAGGACAATGTTAAGGCTCGAATAATTGGCCCAGATGGAGAATATAAGATAATAGATGATGGCAAAACTCCTTTCGATTCACAACAGTATTATATAGAGCAAACAGAAGCCAAAATCGAACGCGACTATGAATGTAAAAACGCAGAAAAAAATAATCAAGAAAAACAAGGATTGAAATCGTGGTTCGACAAATTCTTTAATTAATCTATAACCATTGTAAGAAGCTATTTATTTAGCTTCTTTTTTCATTTACAAAATTGTACTAATTTCTACATATTTCCTACATAAAAATAGTCCAAAATAGAGTCATACAAAACAAGATATCAAATTTATAAATTAAGGAGAAAATATGAAAACTAAAGAAAAACTACTTGCAGCTTCAGTTGCAGCATTAATGGTTGCTTTTACAGCATGTCAATCTCAAGGAACTGTACAGCCACCGGTTAAGCAAGTTGAAACTACAGAAAATCAAGCTGAGAAAACAAAAGATGAGAAAATAATTAAAAACACCAATGAAAAACCGGCTGAAGACGTTTCAACCGCTGAGGACTTAAGCTCAAAAGAATTTGCTGAAAATGTTCAGAAGAGAGTAGAAGCACATTGGCCACATATGTCAGAAGTTTGGCCTGATCATGATTATGAAAAACATAATCTTATACTCTTCCATGTAGATGAAAACGGAGAGCCCAAGGTTGCATGGAATATCAATACGAAGGGCGTAAATCAGGTAGACTTAAATAAACTTGATATTGAGGTTCCTTTCCCGGGTTCATATTCACAGATTACGTATGAAAATAAGAAATCTATAGCTATGAGCATCGATGATGAGATGATTAAAAATCTCGATAAATCAAGTGACGAACTATATAAAAAAGCGACACATGAACTGGTTCATTTCTATTACCAAGACGAACATATGGAGAGCTCGAGAGTTGCAAATTATCCATTAGATAAAACACCAAGACTTTATAGGAAAATGATCATGGATAATCTCGTAAAAGCATACAAAAATACCGATGAATCAAATAAATACTTGTCACAAGCAAAGTATTGGTATGATAAATGGACTACTGAGTACAGCGATGAATATAATGATATAAAAGGTACTGATATAGACGAAGGTACTGCACGATATGTGGAAAACATCGGTTCATTTATAAAACCCGGACTTTCTAAAGAAGAGTTCAAAAAAAATGCTATAAAACTAATAAATATGGATGAAGATTTTGTAACGGCAGATGCTGAAAGCTATGATTTAGGTTATGTTACAGCACTTATGCTGGATCAAAAAAATCCTAATTGGAAAGATGATTTCTATAAGAGTAAAAAATCACTAGAAGAATTACTTTTTAAAGATGTAGAACCACTAAAACAAGAAGTTGATCCTGATATAGAAAAGAAAGTTACCGAGAGCATTGAAAGCTTCAATTCTGAAGTTTCCGGATATGTTTCTAATATTACCAAAGCAATAGATGACAAATCAGTACCATATCTAAAGATTAACAATGATGAGAATTCTGTTTTTGGATCAGGAATTTCAATTTCTTATAAGGAACACAGTATTATAACTAATTATACTACCAATATGGAAGTTAATGGAAAGAATATAGATATTAAAGGCTTAAGTTTAATAGATGATTTTAATGATGAATCCTCTTCACTGCTGGTTCCGTTAGATATGGAGTATAAGATTGAAAATGAAGAACTTACGATAGACTCTGAAAAATTAAAAGTCGATGGAGTAAAAGTTAAAACAGAGAAAGATGAAAGTGGCAGAACTATTTTTGTAGTACAGAAGTAGTATTTAATATATCTTTATCATCAATCCCCCTTAAATTGATATTAAAGAGAAAAAAAAATCCGGAATTTCCGGATTTTTTTATATTTCCTTTAACTCATATTCATTCATTATTACTACCTTGCCGTCTGAATCTAAAAGTGGAGTTAATCCTAGTCCATATCCTGATGTAACTTGAAGATAGTTAACTCCGGTTTTAGTGTCTACGATTATCGTTATACCACTCATTACGCCTTCCTTAAAAATAGTTACAAATCTTTTATCATTTGCCATTTGAAACCTCCATCTATTCTATTATATTTTTAAGATCCTCAAATTCTATTTTAGATTTGATTGTGTTTTTGTATTTTGAAATCTTTTCCCTAATCTTACCTAGTTCAGTTGTATGGATAAATTCTTTTCTATCCATAACTATTCTTTCAACCTTTGCATACCTAAAACCAATCGTAGTACTATGTTTAAATATAAGTTCAGATAACTCTTCAAACTTATCTACAAAACAAAGAATTTGAACCGAGATTCCCGGTCTGTTTTTCTTCATTTGAACCGAGGTGTAAGATATGTCCAGAACGTATTCGCCAGCTACCTCCATAAAATACCCCAACTCTTCTCCAGTCATATCATCGACTTCAAATTCAATTTTAATTATATCTTTAGAGTTTTTTTTTACATCTCCTAATGAGACTCTCAATATATTTGGAATTTCTAAATCCTTTTTTCCTGCTCCATAACCTATTTTATTTACAATAAAACCATCGGGTAATGAATATTCATCAATTGCAGCAGCAAGTATTGCCGCTCCGGTAGGTGTGGTTATCTCGCCATTAATGCCTCTAGAGAATACAGGAATCTGTGCATCTTTAATTATCTCAAGTGTAGCCGGAGCCGGTACCGGCATCAAGCCGTGAGCACAATTTACAAACCCATTTCCTATGTGTAGATCGGATGAGTAAATTTTATCCGGATTTATAGTATCCAAGAGAATTGAGAACCCAACGATGTCAACTATTGAATCCAGTGCTCCCACTTCATGAAAATGTAGATCACGATAATCCATATTATGAATCTTACTCTCAGCCACTGCAATATATTTGAAAATCTTTTTAGACATATCCTTAACTCTCTGATTCAAATCGGAATTGTCAATTATTTCCTCTATATCATTTATATTTCTGTGTACATGATCATGGGAATGACTATGGTCATTATGATGTTCATGGTTATGATCATGTGTATGTTCATGAACATGGTCATGATTGTGGGTGTGTACGTGTTGATCGTCGTGATTATGATTATGAGTATGTGAGTGACAATGCTCATGAGAGTGATCGTGCGAATGATCATGACTATGATCATGATCTGCATGAGAATGTTCATTATGAGATAAATCTTCTACCGGAACTCCGTCAACTTTTACTTCAAAGTAAGAAGCTGACATCCCTAGTTTCATAGACTTCTCTAAGGAAAGTTCATAATCCTCAAGTTTTAATTTTTTTAGTTCCTTTTTTAAATATTCCAAATCAACAATTCCAAGTTCTAAAAGTGCAGCAATCGCCATATTACCGCTAATTCCTGAAAAACAATCAAAATATAATATCATATTTTCTCCTTTGGTTGTGAGTTGTGGGTTATCGTAGGAAATCTTCGATTTCCGGGTTTTTATATAAATAGTACCGGAAGAGCATCACTTTCATACATTTCTCTATTTACTCATCTCTAACTACTCACTACTTTTCTTATTTATCATCGAAGCTAAATAACCGGCACCATAGCCGTTATCAATATTTACTACGCTTACTCCCGTTGCACAGGAATTTAGCATGGTTAGTAGAGCAGCTACTCCCCCGAAGCTTGCTCCATAGCCTACAGATGTAGGTACTGCTATTACCGGAACAGAGGCTATGCCTGCAATTACACTTGGAAGTGCTCCATCCATGCCCGCCACTGCTATAATTGCAGTTGCATCATTTACTCTTTCCACATTTGAAAGAAGTCTATGAATCCCTGCTACTCCTACATCGTATAACCTGTCCACTGAGTTACCAAAAAATTCAGCCGTTAGTGCAGCTTCTTCAGCAACAGGTATATCTGATGTCCCCCCTGTTGCTACGAGTATATTCCCGACTTTATCCTGCTTAGTAAAGCTAATCATTCCAAGTCTGGCTATCTTTGAGTATTCAAGAACTTCAAACTCCTTACTAAGCTTTTTATATATTTTTGGTTCCAGCCTAGTAATTAGTATATTAGCGTTTTTACTCTCATTCATCTTAGAGATTATTCCTCTTAAATGTTCATAACTCTTCCCCTGGGCAAAAATAACTTCAGGATATCCTACTCTTAAAGCTCTGTGGTTATCAACTTTTGCATATCCTATATCGTCAAATGGCAGAGTCTTTAATGAATCCATAGCTTGATCAATGGATACATCTCCGTCTTTTATTCTTTCCAGCATTGTTCTAATCTTATTTTCGTCCATATCTTGTCCTTTACTATGTTTATTACTATTTTCTATTATAGACTATAAATGCCTAATATTATATAATTATTCTATCATTTTACAGATTATTTACAATAAGAAAGGAGAGCTTATGAGTTTTGCATTGGTTAAGATTATCGCTATGGTTACCATGCTTATAGATCATATTGGAGTTGCTTTTGGAAATGACGGACTTTCTTTGATTTCTTATGAAAATACCGCTATTTTAAGAACCATAGGAAGAATCGCTCTTCCGATATATGCATATAATATAGTCAATGGATGGAAGTATACTAAAAATAAGAGTGAATATGTCTATAGACTGGTGCTATTTATGAGTATTTCACAAATTCCTTTTTCGATACTTTCGAGTAATTCAAATTATGTAACTAGCTTCAACTCTTTAAGTGATTTTACTTCCCTCGTTATATCGACTGCTCCCGGCATGCAATTGATGTTAGGTGCGGTATTTTTAGCATCGAGATTCCTTTTATATGGAAAAAATGATCTAAGAACCACGACTGCTCTTGTAGTAGCTTCAGGATTTGCTGTTTTAAATATTTCTACGGAATCGAACCTCGTTTACGCTGATAGTTCTTCTCTAAGCATTTTTTATACTCTAGGTACTGCAGCTTATGTGATGTACGAAATCGAATTATTTAGAGATAGTTCCACTGAACAAAGTACTATTACCAGAGCTTTGCGAGTAATTTCAATTATTTCTATTGTATACTTCTTCTGTGGGAATTCAGATTACTCATATATAGGGCTTTTTCTGGTACTTGCACTATATGCTGCTAAAGAAAAAAAGACTTATCAACTTGTTATTATGGGAATATGGAATTTTATAACCTACGGGAGTGCACCGGCACCATATAATTACTTTTTTATATCTTCGATGATATCTGTTTTAATCATCTATCTTTATAATGGTAAGAAAGGTTATTCACAAAAATGGTTTCAATACTTCTCATATGTATTCTACCCTCTACATCTTTTAATATTAAGTCTTTTCATCATATTTAAACCAATATAAAAGGAGACCTGTGGGATCTCCTTTTATAATGCTATTTTTTCAATTTTGTAGCCCTTATCAATCGTTATTAGGGCTACTGACTTTACTCTTTCTCTTCCTCTTGGTAGTGAAGGACTTCCAGGATTTAAAAACCTAATCCCATCTTTAGTAACATCTTCATATGCATGAGTATGGCCAAAAAGAGCTATGTCTGCACTTTCATTTGCTGCAAGCCTATTTAACCTGCTTAGGTCATAACCAACTGCTTCCCTGTGTCCATGAACAGCTAATATTCTTATTCCTGATTCCACTATCACACGCTGTTCAGGCAGTCTGCCAATATACGAAAAATCATTGTTACCAAGTATACCAATGGTTCTTATTCCTGTTAAATCTTGAATATACTCCGCATCTTCAGCATAGTCTCCAAGATGTATAATATAGTCGATATTCATAAGATTTGTGACTAATCCCACTACATTTGAGTAATGCCCATGAGTGTCACTAACCACAAGTATCTTACTCATTTTTTTCAACTCCAATATTCTCTAAAAGCTCCCTAAGTTGATTAAGTGCAAGAGCTCTATGGCTTATCTTATTTTTAATCTCAGAAGGTAATTCCGCAAAAGTTTTGTCATAGCCTTTTGGAATAAATATCGGATCATAACCAAATCCCAATTCACCTATTTCATTAATAGTAATACTACCTTCACATACTCCTATGGCATCATATTCTTTATCCTTGGACAAAATCACAATGGATGTGATAAACTTTGCTCCTCTTTCGGTTTCAGGTACTCCTTGAAGTTCACTGAGTAGTTTTTTTCTATTGTCAGAATAATCAGCGTCTTCTCCTGCATATCTTGCCGTATGAACACCAGGCATACCGTTTAAATAATCTACATAAAGTCCTGTATCATCAGCTAATACAAGGTCAGCGTCCGAGTTCTCAAGGACAGCTCTAGCCTTAAGAATAGCATTGCCTCTTAAGGTATCTGCATCTTCAATTACTTCAAGATCACTCAATCCTGCTTCATCCTTCGATAGGATTTCCAGCTTCAATCCACTTAGTATATCTTTTATTTCACTGACCTTGTCAATATTACCTGTTGAAATTATTAATTTCTTCATGCTCTTTTAGCTCCTCTAAAATATCCGCCGGTAATTGGATCGACTGAAGAAGTCATAATAAAGGCTTTGTTGTCATATCTTGCTACAATGTTTTTGAGTCTTTTAAAGTCTTTTCTCTTTATGATTATAATTAAATAGTCCCTCATCATGGTTTTACCTTGACCTTCAATAACCGTTACCCCAAATCCATTATCACGAATCTCTTTAATTAATTTGTCGTTGTCTGAATCTTTAAGAATAACATTTACGGCAAGTTCACCCAGTGCTAATTTCTCTTCTATAATCAGTCCTACAAAGTTACCGGCAGCAAATCCAAGTCCGTAGAAAACTATCTTCATAGGATCGTCTAGGTCAGAAACTATTTTCCCCAAGACCACTACATAAACTATTGCTTCAAAAAAACCGATTATCATTACAATTGCTTTTCTTCCTTGTATCATAAAAATCGTACGTATTGTCGTTAATCCGACATCAAGGATTCTAGCAAAAAATATTAAAAAATAAATTACAATATTAGGCATCTCTTCTCCTTATTTAAACTCAGGCCTCGTTAATGAGTTCTTAACCTTTTTATATAACCACCAAGAGCATTCACAGGTGAAACAGATACAAAAGCATTTTCAGAATAATTTAGTACAACACTTCTAAATTTATCCAAATCTTTTCTGTGAAGCGATACAATCAATACATCTCTTGGACCGTTTTTGCCATCGCCTTGAAGTAGGGTAACTCCTAGGTCTACATCTCTTATCCTATTTATCAATCCATCATTATCAATCCCCGGAAGTATTACGGTTGCTACAAGATTACCCAGTCCAATTTTTTGTTCTAGAGCTACAGCCAGCACTGTTCCTGATCCGTAACCAATACCATAGACCAGTAGAATCCAAGGGTTATCAACTCTATTCATTATTCTGATTACTATAAGTGCGAATAAACTAGCTTCAAAAAAACCAAAGAAGGAAGAAAGTCCTTTTCTTCCTTGCAATGAATAAATTGTTCTAAAAGAAACTATCATAGAGCTAATTATCCTAACTACCAAAATCAATAACAGTTCTATAATCATTTCCATACTAAGCTTCCAATCTTTCTAGAAGAAGTTTATTAAACATTTGAGGATTTCCTTTGCCCTTGCTGGCTTTCATACATTGTCCAACCAAGTACCCAAGAGCTCTGTCTTTACCTGCTCTATAGTCCTCGACGGATTGTTGATTTGCAACTAGAACTTCTTCTACGATCGCTTCTAAATGCGATTCATCGGATATTTGAATTAATCCTCTTTCTTTGATAAGTTTTTCAGCATTTTCTCCGGAGTTAAATACTTCTCTTAATAGTTTCTTGCCTGTATTTGTATTGATTTTAGATTCTAACACATATTTTATAATAGCTGCTAAATTTTCTGCGCTAAGAGTCATCTCCGCAGGCTCTATTTCATTTTCGTTTATAAGCCTTAAAACATCAGAAATGATCCAGTTTCCGGTTGCTTTGGCGTCACTGGTAAGTTTTACAACTGATTCAAAAAAGTCTGAAATTGTACTATTTCTAGAAAGTATATCCGAATCATACTCGGATAACTTGTATTCTTTCATAAATCTGAGAGCTTTTTCATGTGGTAGTTCCGGTAGTGACTCGGCAATCTTTTGAACAAACTCTTCATCAAGAACCAGTTCAGGAATATCGGCTTCCACTGAGTATCTGTAGTCTGCACTTTCTTCCTTAAATCTCATTATTTGGGTCTCACCTTTAAGATCATCCCATCTCCTAGTTTGTTTTTGCTCGACTTCTCCAATTTTTAACAGTTCTAATTGTCTTTTCTCTTCATATTCTATTGCCTTTACCACAGCTCTAAAGGAGTTCATGTTTTTAATTTCGGCAATTCCTGTTTTTTGTCCTTCTTCTTCATCTACAATGTTTATGTTTACATCGCATCTAAGCGAGCCTTCTTCCATCTTTACATCTGAAACACCAATATATTTTAAAGTTTCTCTCAAAGAGTTTAAAAACAGGTATGCTTCTTCGGCTGTTTGAATATCCGGATAAGTTACGATCTCAATTAATGGTACACCGGATCTGTCGTAGTCCATAAGAGTGTATCCGCTTTCAGTATGAACTGATTTTCCCGTATCTTCTTCAATGTGTACTCTTTGTATCCCGATTCTCTTTTTATATTCACCTGTATTTATTTCTATAAATCCATGGTGACAAAGTGGAGTTTCATCTTGAGATATTTGATATCCCTTAACTAAATCCGAATAAAAGTATTTTTTTCTATCCATTTTAGATTTTAAATTTATTTCGCAGTTTAATGCAAGCCCCGCTTTGACAGCATACTCAACTGCACGTTTGTTGAGCTGAGGCATGGTTCCCGGATGACCTAGGCATATCTCGCATACATTTGTGTTTGGAGGTGCACCAAAGACATTTTTACAACCGCAAAACATCTTTGTTTCCGTAGAGAGTTCAACATGTATTTCAAGACCTATTAATGTTTTTATACTCATCATTTAACCTCCTTAAAAAATCTATTAGCTATATTTAATAGTTTTTCATCTTCAAATCTATCCGCCATTAACTGTATAGATCCACCTAGTCCATCGCTCATCGGAATTGATATAGCACATCTTCCTGTAAGATTTGCCAGTACGTGGAAATCTCCTGAGTTAAAAGCTTTGACCGAATCGTTACCCTCACCAAGTACCGGTGGAAGAGTAATTGCGGAAGGTGTTAGTAAAATGTCGAAATCACTGAATATAGACTCAACCTCACGACGTACAAGAGTCCTTACTTTTAGAGCTCTATTATATACATCTCTATCGAAGTCCGATCCAAGATAGTACATACCAATCGCAATTCTTCTTTGTACCTCTTCACCAAAACCTTCACTTCTGGTTTTTTCGTAAAGTTCATCTAAACCTTCGTAGTCATCTGCAAGATATCCGTATCTGATCCCATCATATCTGGAAAGATTACTGCTGGCTTCTGCTGTATTTATAACTGAATAAGTCGGTGAAAGGAATTTTTGATTTTCTATTTTGACTTCTACCAGTTCAGCTCCTAGCTTAATCAGAGTATTGATGGCTCTATTATAGTCTTCTTTTACACTTTCATCTAACTCCAGACCTTCAAATTCACAAATATAACCGACTTTTATTCCGGTTAAATCTTTCATTTCATTTAGTTTTAAATTCAACGATTCAGGTTTTACACTGGTAGCATCTTTCGAATCATTACCCCCTATAGCGTTAAGGGTAATAATAATATCATCTATACTATTTGCAAATATACCGACATGATCCAGTGAATTTGCAAGCGAAGCAACTCCGTATCTGGAAATAGAACCATAACTTGGTAAGTAACCAAGTATCGAACAGTAACTTGCTGGTTGTCTAACTGAACCGCCGGTGTCCGTACCTATTGCAACTACTGAGTATCCTGCTGCTTGACCGGCAGCCGCTCCTGATGACGATCCTCCCGGTACAAGTGTATTGTCAATAGGGTTTTTTACCGGTCCAAAGTACGAAGTCTCAGAAGTTCCTCCCATTGCAAATTCGTCCATATTTGTCTTACCTATTATGATTGCATCTTCTTCCAGTAATTTTTGAACCAGCGTCGCATCATAAGGAGGGGTGTAATTTTCAAGCATTTTTGATGCACAAGTTGTTTTTAAGTCCTTGGTCATTATATTGTCCTTAAGACTTACCGGCACGCCAAAAAGAGCTCCTATTTCTTCACCACTTTTGAGCTTTTCATCTAGTTTAGTTGCTCTATCCAAGGCTCTTTCGTTTATACTTATAAATGAATTTGTACGATCTTCTTTTATTTTATTAAGGAGTTCACTTGTATAGTTATATACGGAAATCTCTCCGTTCTTATAGCTATCAATAATTTTTTTAATATCCATATTTCCTCCTAATCCAAAACCCTTTGGAGTCTGAAATATCCATACTCTCGATCGTTGGCATATGAAAGAGCTGTATCCCTGTCAAGTCCTTCAATAGCTGTATCTTCTCTTAGATATGCTTTGTTTTCTGTATTATATTTCATCTCTTCCACATCACTTAAGTCAGCTTCTAGAAGTATGCTATTAAACTCAATTAGGTCTGAAAATTTTTCTGTCAATTCATCTAAACTATTCTTATCCAAGCTTATCTTAGCATCACTGTAGATCCTAATGACCTCTTCTTTACTTATCATGTCATCGCTCCTTTGGCATGTACAAAATTTACTACATCTATTTATTTTATCATGTTTTTTATAAATTCTTCAAGTTTAGACTCTCTAATAATAGAAATCCCTAGACTCTCGGCTTGTGTCAGTTTGCTTCCCGGATCAGTTCCTACCAATACATAGTCGGTGTTTTTTGAAACTGATGAACTAACCTTGGCACCTGCTTCTGTCAGTAGTTCCTGTAGATCTTTTCTTTTATAATTTTCAAAACTACCGGTAATAACAAATCTTAAGTCGGTCACTCCGGTCGATTTTTTTCGAACCGGTTTTTCGAACTCTATGCCGTGTTCTATTAGATCTTCCAGTGCCGATTTGATTTCATCATCATTAAAGAACTCGACTATGCTTTTTGCGACAATTTCACCCACATCCGGCACTTTTAAAAGTTCGTCAGTACTCGCATTAGACAGTGATTCCAAGCTTCCAAAGGTTTCTTCCAAGTCGTTTGATGTTTTTATTCCAACATTTGGTATTCCGAGTGCATAGATAAAAGACGAAAGCTTTACTTTTTTGCTTTTATTTATTGCATTTAGTAAATTACTTGCCCTTTTTTCTTTAAAACCTTCAAGTTTAAGCAGTTTATCCATATCCAGTTCATAGATATCGGTGATGCTGTCCACATCTAAATCCTCTATTAGTTTTTCTACTGTTTTCTCGCTAAGTCCTTCAATGTCCATAGCATCTCTTGAAGCAAAATGAGTAATCCTCGATACCAACTGAGGTTTACACGAGATTGAGTTAGGACAGAAGCTATGGACACCTGATTTCACTAATTCGCTATGGCAATATGGGCAGTGCTCGGGCATAATGATATCTTTGGTTTCTAAATTAGGATCATCTATCACTCCTAGAATTTCAGGGATTACATCTCCGGATCTTCTTATCAGTACTCTTGCTCCAAGTTTTAATTTTTTCCTTTGTATGTCGTCATAATTGTTAAGTGTAGCTCTTCTAACAGTAACTCCACCTATGTCAACAGCGTCAACTACTGCAGAAGGCGTAACCTTTCCCGTTCTTCCTACATTCCACAATACTTTTTCAAGAATGGTAGAGTATTCTTCAGCTTCAAACTTATATGCTATAGCCCATCTAGGAGCCCTATTCGTAAATCCAAGAGCTTCTCTGGTTCTCATATCGTTAATCTTTATTACCATTCCATCGGTCAGCACATCTATGTTCCTGCGTATATCTGAGATTAGGTTTATTTCATTTTCGATATCCTCGATATTATTAAACAGTGGTCTATAATCAAAAACTTTAAATCTATTTTCTATTAAAAAGTCCAGCATCTCCTCTTGAGACGAAAATTCATGTCCTTCTATATATCCTACATTATAAAAATAGGCGTCCAGATTCCTACTTTCCGTTACACTTGGATTTAAATTCCTAAGTGCCCCGGCTGCAGCATTCCTAGCGTTTTTAAGTGGTGTTTTCGCAGATTCATTGTATTTATTGAACTCTGAAATCGGCATAACTCCTTCGCCTTGTACTTCGATAAGTCCATTATATTTTATTCTTAATGGGATTGATTTTATGGTTTTTATCTGCGGAAGGATCTCCTCTCCCGTGATTCCATTACCCCTAGTTGCCGCTCCGATTAATACTCCGTTATTATATGTCAGGTTTATAGTAAGCCCGTCGAATTTATACTCTAAAACATATTCCGGACTAGGGAGTGTCTCTTCTGCTGCTGTGTTATACTCCGATATCAATCTATCTGTTCTAACAATCCAGTTCTCTACTTCTTTAATACTTTGTGCTTTATCCAAACTATATAATGGAGCTAGATGATTATGTCTTTCGAATCCAGCTAGAATTTCCGCTCCCACTCTAGTAGTTGGCGAGTCAGGATCTGCGTAACCTCGTTCCTTTTCAAGCTTTACTAACTCATCGTATAATTCGTCGTATTCAGCATCTGAAACCATAGGTTCTGACAGAGTATAATAATGATAGTTTAGCTCATTAATTCTATTTTTTAATTCTTCTATTCTGTTCATCACTTTATCCTTTCAAGCGGAGCAAGATCACTCCTTAACTTCTTGATTCCACGATTTTCAAAGGAGATCATAAGTTCGCTGGTTCCATCATCTTTTTTATTTACATTTATTATAGTACCTGTGCCGAACTTTTTATGTTTAACTTTTTCACCCATCACATACTTTTCATTTGCAGATGATTGGATACTCTTTCTTCTTGAGTCTATATCGTATTTTAAATAACTTTTATCCCAATCAGTTGATTCGTTTGAAGAATCGTAATTTTTAATTGTCGAACCTGAGTATTTATTTCTTAGTACATATTCCTCTTGTTCTATACTATCACCCAGCTCCTCTATAAATCTAGACTTTTTAGAAGGTATTAGGGATCCGAAAGTCCTTCTCATAGTAGTTGATGTAAGGTATAGATTGTCCTTTGCTCTTGTAAGAGCTACGTAGAAAAGCCGTCTCTCCTCTTCAACATTATCTTCATCTATTGAAAATCTGCTTGGGAAAAGCCCTTCTTCTATTCCGGTCAGGAAAACTGTCTTGTACTCTAGGCCTTTGGCCGAATGAATTGTCATCAGATTGATGCCGCTTTTTGTTTCTTCAGTTTTATCAACATCTGACATCAATGATACAGATGCTAAATAATCTTCAAGATCCGAATCAGGATTTTCTTCCTCAAAGCTCGAAATAGAAGATATAAAACTCTCAATATTTTCAAGTCTTGTTTGAGACTCTATAGTCCCTTCATTTTTAAGATCTTTAGGAATACCTGTTAGCATCACTATCTCATGTACAGCTTCAGACAAGGTTTTATTTTCTAAAAGTGTTTTCGCATTTTGGATTATCTTTTTAAACTCAGCTAGTCCGGCTGCTGCCCGGCCGCTAAGCACAGACTCAGGAGTCTCAGCTAATATGTGCATGAGCATTGATCTTCCTGCTGACTGAGCAAGTTCTTCTATTTTGTTAAGTCCTGCTGCTCCAATTCCTCTTTTTGGTTCGTTTATTATTCTCTTAAGTGAAATATCATCCATGGGATTCACGATGATTCTTAAGTATGCAAGTAAATCTTTGATTTCCTTTCTATCGTAGAACTTTAGCCCTCCCACTACAATATACGGAATCTGTGCATGAACCAGTGCTTCCTCGAATTGTCTGGACTGAGCATTGGTTCTATATAGAATCGCCATATCGCTGAGCCTTTCACCATTATAAACCAGATGATCTATCCATTCCACCACAGCTCTTGCCTCGCCATCTTCACTGCTCACTTCTTTGTAAATTGGCTTTTGTCCTCCGGTCCTTGAAGTCCAAAGGTTCTTTTCTTTTCTGTTTTCATTATTTTTTATTACCTTATTTGCAGCATCCAATATTCCCGTAGTGGATCTATAATTTTCTTCAAGTAGAACTACTTTTGCACCAGGAAAATCCTCTTCAAAATCCAGTATATTTGAGATATCAGCGCCTCTCCATCCATATATAGATTGATCTCCATCTCCTACTACGCATACATTTTCATGATAACCGGAAAAAAGCCTAACCATTTCGTACTGCGCTTTGTTGGTATCTTGATATTCATCTACAAAGACGTATTTGAATTTTCTTTGAAAATATGAAAGTGTCTCCGCATCACTATTTAGAAGTTCTATGGCCTTTATTATCAAGTCATCAAAGTCAAATGCATTGTATTCTTTCTTTTTTGATTCGTATATCTCGTATATCTGACCAATTCTCTGACTCATAAAGTCATTTCCATATACTTCCCAATATTCAGACGGCTTTACTCCTTCCGTTTTAGCTTTCGAAATATTAGCAATTGCAGTGGAGTACTTGATGACTTTATCACTAATGTCTAATTCCGAATAAACTTCTTTAAGTAATGATCTTTGGTCGTCCCTATCGTAAATTGTAAAGTTGTTTGTATAACCTATTTTCTCAGCATTGATTCGAAGCACTCTCACTGCTATGGAGTGAAATGTTCCTATCCACATACTGTCTATTGGTCTTTCTAAAAGTTTTTGAACTCTTTCTTTCATTTCTTGTGCAGCTTTATTTGTAAATGTAATTGCAAGTATATTTCCGCTATCAACTCCAAGTTCCTTGATAAGGTAAGCTATTTTAGTTGTAAGAACTCTGGTTTTGCCACTTCCTGCCCCTGCAAGAACAAGCATAGCACCTTCAGTGTTCGATACGGCTTCTAATTGTCTGTTATTTAAATTCTTAAGCATAATTTCCCCTTTTTTCTATGTATAACATAGATTATCATATGATAGTAGTTACTATCCATCATATATATTATAGTTTAGTTTGAACAAATGTAAAAGGACCCTGAAGGATCCCTTTATTTACCATATTTAATTTCATATTTTTCGTAAAGCATAGTATTTTCTATATAAATATGAAGAAATAAATCCTTTACGAATTCATCAAGCTCCATTATCGTAAAGTTAAAAAGTTCATTATCATCTCTTATACTAAAATCATATGTCATCTCTATTAACTCAGAAATATATGAACCTATAATGCTATGACTCTTTTCCGCCTTTTCAATTGCAGATATAATGGTATAATTGTATACTCCTGTAATATCCGAAAGACTTATAGCCGGAAATAAATCCATTTCCTCTTCAATAAAGTGAACATTTATCTCTGATTTAATTTTTCTAACAATCCTCTTTAAATCCATTAAAATGTCTTTGGAGTCGTTTTTAATTAATAGTTCTATCTTATATTCGATATCATTTAACAGTTTTTTTTCGAAGCCGTGATGGGTTTTAACTATATGTTCTGTTAGCTCCGATAGAGTATATTCTGACAGATCGCTTGGGTGAGTATCTCTGTCGTAATTTATTTTTATATATTCCTTTAGCTCTCTAGCCCCTGTATTAAAATCCACATCCATCGAATTAAATACCTGTTTTAGATTTCTATTTTTTATTGTTTGTAAATCAAGTCCTTTATTATAAAAATAATTTATGACTCGTGGGTATTTCACTATTAAATCATTTATTTTCGTATACATAGAAACTCCAAATACTATCTCTTACCAATAACTTCATCAGGATATCCTGCTCTTGGTCCACCAATAAGTTTTGGTCTTGATTTAAGAGCAGTTACATGAGCCATTCCAATTTCTTTAACCTGGAGTCTAACAGGGATTTGTACAAATTTAACATGCATGCCAATCGAAGTATCTCCTATGTCTATTCCGGCTTTAGCTGTAACATGTTCAATAACTACAGGATCATCTGCCAGTTCATATGCCGCCATGCTGCAAGCTCCACCCGCATGTAATACAGGTTTAACAGTTACTTCATCATATCCGTATTTAATCTGCGCTTCTCTTTCAATTACAAGAGATCTATTTATATGCTCACAGCCTTGAACTGCAAGGTATATTCCTTTTGGTTTGAGAACTTCATGAGCTGCAGTTATTATCGCATATCCTATCTCTTCACTTGAACTTTTCCCGATTCTTTCACCTTGTACTTCACTGGTGCTTGCCCCTATTACAAAAATATCTCCTTTTTGTAGTTTTGCTATTTCAAGCAGTTCATTAATCGCTGCACTAACTTTTTCCTTTATCTCATTCATGGTAACCTCCAATATTTTACTTACCAACATCTACCCAATTAGTTGACTTTGATGCTGTTTCTAGCTCCTCTAAACTGAGTTCTATAGTTGAATTTGCCGTTCCACATGATGGGAACACTGTTTTAAATCTTTTTAAAGATTCATCCAAGTAAACTTCGACGCCATCTTTAATGGCAAATGGACAAACTCCACCAATATTATGTCCAACCAGTTCGTTTAATTGATCAGGAGTCATCATCTTGGCTTTTGATTTAAATGTATCTTTAAATTTTCTATTATCTATTCTTACATCCCCTGCTGCTACGATTAAAATCGGTCTATCTTTTATAATATATCCCATCGTTTTGGCTATTCTCTCGGGTTCACATCCCGCTGCTTCAGCTGCCAGTTCAACTGTCGCGGTAGAAACTTCATGTTCTACAATCCTATCGCTTAAGCCAAAACTATTTAAGTATTCCCTTACTCTTTCTATTGACATATTTCACCTCTAAATCATTCTTAATCATATTATAGCATATAAATTTATGTTTAATGGGTATAATAATACTGTATGTAAAGCGAGGTGATAGATATTAATACAAAAAAATTCTCTAATTTGTTTTTTATGATTGGTCTTGGTTTTGGCGGATATGCACTTTTTAGATTTCTATACAACTACTTTACACTGCCACCGGGAGTATGTCCATTAAATAGCGGAAGACCTTATGCACTTGGTGCATTAATCTTCATTATTGCTTCAATCATTTTAGACTATAGATCAACCAAAGCATAAAACTCCTCATTCGAGGAGTTTATATTAATTCTACTTTTATTTGTTCGAAAATCTCTTTAAAGTCGGATAGTGCAATATGTCCGGTTTTTATTTGCATGGCGTTGAGAACGCCGCAGGTCATAGCCGTCTTTAAAACATCTATGTCATTAAGTTTTCTTTGAACTCCATGAATATATCCCGCAACCGTTGCATCACCACTGCCTACAGGGGAGATAACTTTAATTTTTGGTGTATATGATCGGTAAAGCTCACTGCCAAATCTAGCAATTGCACCATCACTGCCGAGACTAACGAGGATATTCGGTAGTTTTCCTAGAACTCCCTCTTTAAGGATCGCCCCAACTCTGTTGGTATCAGAACCGATTTTCTTTTGTAAAAAATCTTCAAGTTCTTCTAGATTCGGTTTTATTAAAAACGGAAGTTCATCTTGTTTTAAAACTTCACTAAGAGGTTCACCTGAGGTATCGAGTACTGCTTTTGCTCCTTTATCATTTATAATTTTGATTATCCTTGCATAAAAGTCAGTCTTTAGCCCCCTTGGAATACCTCCTGAAATAGATACCATCATATCAGCATTGATTATGCTATCCAGCTTATCAATAAAATCTTTTTCTTCTGCTACGCTTATTTTAGGACCAGCTTCTAGAATTTCGGTTTGTTTTCCACCATAAAGAAGTGCTATACAGTTTCTAGTGTTCTCACTAATCTTAACAAAATCAGTTTGGATTTTTCTTTCTGCAAGTTCATCTTCTATAAACTCACCATTTCTACCACCCAAAAAACCTGTAGCCTTTACTTCTTCGCCGAGTATCTTAAGAACTTTGGATACATTTAACCCTTTTCCACCGGCTGTCTTGTCTACTTTTGATGTTCTATTTATGTCATTTTCCACCAGTTCATCTAAAAAGTATGACATGTCTATGGACGGGTTTGCCGTTATAGTTAAAATCATTTATCATCACCTGCTAAACTTACATTTAGTTCAGTTTCACTATCGAAGAATTGTATCTTATCAGCATCAAAATAAAGATCAATACTATCGCCCGTAACGACAGGATTATCTGAAGTAACTTTTGCCACTATTTGAGAATCTCCAATATTTACATACAGATACTTTTCAGATCCAAGCATTTCCATAAGGTCAACTTCTCCCACAATCTTAATTGATCCGGCTTTTTCAGTATCGTATATATGCTCCGGTCTTATTCCGAGAACTAGTGGTCTACCTATCATTTCTCTAGTCTTTAAAAGCTCACCGATTGCTTTTGGAATTTCTTTACTTGACCCATAGATTAAAGCGTTGTAGTTTTCTCCATCTTTAGAAACTTCAGTATCAATAAAGTTCATTTGCGGAGAACCGATAAATCCTGCGACAAACATATTTACCGGATAAAAGTAAACATTATGAGGTGTATCTACTTGCTGTATTACACCATCTTTCATTATAACTATTCTATCTCCCATGGTCATTGCTTCAGTCTGATCATGAGTCACATAGATAAAAGTAGTCGCTAGTTTTTTATGAAGTTTTATTATCTCAGCCCTTGTTTGAACCCTAAGTTTTGCATCCAAATTTGATAATGGCTCATCCATTAAAAACACCTTTGGTTTTCTGACTATCGCTCTGCCAAGTGCAACCCTCTGTCTTTGACCACCGGATAATGCTTTTGGTTTCCTATCTAAGTATTCTGTTAACCCCAATATCTCCGCTGCTTCATTTACTTTCTGATCTATTTCCGCCTTGGGCATCTTTCTTAACTTAAGTGCATAACTCATATTCTGTTTTACGGTCATGTGTGGATATAGTGCATAGTTTTGAAAAACCATGGCAATGTCCCTATCCTTCGGCTCTACATCATTAACGAGTTTGTCTCCGATATAGATTTCACCTTTTGTTATTGATTCAAGACCTGCTACCATACGCAGTGTAGTTGACTTACCACATCCGGAAGGTCCAACAAAAACTATAAATTCTTCATTTTCAATTTCCAAGTTAAAATCTTCAACCGCCATTACTCCGCCGTCATAGATTTTGTAAACATTTCTCAAACTTAAATTTGCCATTAAATCACCCTGTTCAGATTCTTTAAAAACTCGTCGTTTATTTCTCCGCCATCGATTACATAAGCTAGAAGAGCTGCCCCTTTTGCCGGATCCGTTACAGAAGTCTTATATTCAAAGCTGTCACCTAGACACTTTAATAGAGGAACCATTATAAAATCACCGGCATTAAAAACTCCTCCTGACACGGTTACAGGAATTATTGAATCAAATTCCAAACCATTTGCAACTGCCTTAATAACAAGACAAAGCTCATATGCTGCATCAGCGTAAGCAGAAATTGCACTTTCATCTCCCGAAGCTGCAGCAATATATAATAACTTAGACAAATCTGCAATCTTGGTTCTATCTTTTCCCAGAATATCCGTAACAAATCCAATTATCTGAAAGTCCGTTTCAAGATATAACTCTTCTCTTACTATATCATATAATGGACCTTTTTTGATTCTTCCGTCGGATTGCTTGGCAAATAATTCTGTTAATTTCTTACCAAGCCAGTAAGCAGAGCCTTCATCTCCACAAAAATCGCCCCATCCTCCGGATCGAAATTCTCTTCCTTGAGAGTCTCTACCATAGCCAATAGATCCTGTACCTGATACCAAATTGATTCCCGGTGCACCTGCATGTCCTGATGCCCATCCGGCTACGCAATCATTACCTATTGTAAAATTCTTACTTCCTAATATATCATGTATGCATGTAGAAACGAATGTCATATGTTCTTCAAACTCACCATAACCGGGAATTCCTGCAAATGTATATGTGATTTCATGAGTTTTTATACCTGCAGTATCGGTACATTTTTTCACGCCCTGTGTCAATCGTTCAGCAAATTCAAATCTACTTATTTGCATGATATGCGTTGTACCTCCAATTGCAGTTGCAAGAATATTTCCCAACTCATCTATTAATGTATATTCGGTGCTAGTTCCTCCGCCATCTATACCCAAAAAGTATTTCATGTCATTACCTGTACTTTCTGTTGTAAATGTAGAGTAATAGGAGAATGGTAGCCAGCGATACTAGCTGCAGCACCAGCCCTTTATAACCTCTATTTGATTGACCGTAAATTTGGAGCAGGACTGCGGCTAAAAAAACCAGCATCATTATAATGCCTTTTAGTCTATCTTTTTTGTATATGTCCATTTTAATCCTCCATAATCCATTTCATTTCGGATGGTTCAAGTGTTACTTCGTATGACTTTTCTCTACCATAGACCATGGTAGTTAATCGATCATCAGAATTATTTAGAACTGCAAACTCATTTTTATCTTCGAATCCCAATACTTCAGCTCTATAGTCCTCAGCATAGAATTTGTTTAAACTATCCTCTAATCCTGCTACATAATGAATGGCTCTTTTTAAAAGCCTTGAATTTTCTAAGCTGTATGGGAGTCCTGTTATATAAAAAGATTTACCTTTTCCATATCTTTTAGAAGCCATATTGACTTGGTGGTTAGAATAATGTAGGATTTCTGTATTTTCGTCTATTGCATATATATTATCCTTACCTTCACCAAAATCAAAATGCTCTATTCCACTAGTTATAAAGTGAGAAGCTACTTCAGTGTCAAAGTATTTGTTGGTACTTTGAGAGAAACCTATTTCCTTATCCACTCCAAGTATATCAGCTATTTGGAAGTATGCTCCATTTGCAGAGTATGCTCCAGGTTCACCTACGCCTATGAAGCCTCCACCACCATAGACGAATTCTCTTATCTTTTCTTGTACTACAGGATCCGCAAAGTCTTCTCCACCACTGAAAGCAGTGTATGCATCTCCTGCATTTATTATTACGTCTATCGATTCATCGATTCCGTTTCTAACATCGTCAAAGTTTATAAATTCTACTTCCATATCCATACCGCTAAGTGCTTCCGTAATACCCTGATAGGAGTATGAAAGTTTGTACCATTTTCCATGAGCAACTATATATGGCTGCCAAGCTTTTATTTTTCCCCAAGAGTTAAGGATTGCAACTTTTGCACTCTTGTAGCTTTTGCCACTCTTTACCTTGTCGTAAAGATCTCTGTACTCATCGGCTACACTTTCTATATAGTCGATAAATTTCGGAAATTTATATGCCAGTGATGGATATCCTCCGTAACCAATTCTATCAAGCGGTTTTCTAACCATCGCTCTTCTGGCTTTTCTCCAGTTGTCCCTTGCTTCTATACATGGGTCGTTACCTTCATAGAAAGTGTCCGGGAAAAAGTATGGTAAAAACCTACCTTCTGTAAATTCCAATCCTTCAATATCAGCTATAACCCTAAGGGTTACACCATCTCCAACTGAACCTGCAACACCGTCCAAACCGATGTTTTTAAAGTATTCACCATAAGGTTCAGTACCTATCCAGTTGTCTCCAAGGAACATAACCGCTTTTTTACCTGCATCATGTACTAGGTCAACTAGCACTTTTGCTTTTTCTGTTACAAATACTTGCAAGAATTCCATATAGTCTTTAAATTCTTTGGAAGGTATTCTAAAGATGGAATTATAGTATCCATTGTCTATGAAGTCTTCAGGTCTTAATCTGTATCCGTATTGTTTTTCAAACTCAAGAATAGCGCTTGGTGAAACTGAACCTGAATATCCAAACCATTCTACAAACTTTTCTAATCCTATCTGATTGAAAACCAGAGTGAAATGATAAAAGAATGTTGTAAATCTTACAATATCAGTCTTTGGATTGTCTTCAAGCCATTTTTTAAGTGTTTCTACCGTATAATTCCAGTACCTTTCATTTCTTACATCAAATGGAATGTCCTTCTCTACACCTTGCCAGTCGTTCGTAATGTAGTTATACATCTGAGTTGAGTCCCAGATTGCATACGCTAAAAAGTTTAAGGTATAGACATGATATGGCACTGATTTAATTGTAACTGTGTCATTCTTTTTATCGTATTCCCAATCATCACTGGAGATAGCCTTTCCTGTAGTTCTATCGATTACTTCCCACCACTCTTTTGGATCGTTATCGTAGTCGGGCATAATCTGCTTTTTAAAGTAACCTTTCATAAAGTCTATCGTAAGCTCTTCACCAACTGCAGTCACCCTGTCGCTCATCAAGTAGAAGTGTTGGTACTCTTCATAGTCCTTTTTAGGAAAGTCGTTGTGTCCTCTTGCAACAAAGTATTTCGTATAAATTTGTGCATCTAAGTCTTTGACTTCTTCCGGTAGTTCAGTACCGTCTGAATCACGTATTGCATCTGCTTTTAACCTTATAAGCAGTTCTTTCGTCTCTTCTAAAAAATTTTCTTCTCCTGGCAGGGTTAACCTACCACCTTTAATGTTTTTAGTCATCTCATACCTCAATTATTTAATAATAGATTATCCCTTATCCCCGCCGACCATCATCGCATCCGTTAACCTTCTTTGCACTATCATGTAAAGTATCAGAGTTGGAAGCATGACTATCACTAGCCCTGCATACATGGGTCCGTAATTTGCTGCTGCCCTTTGAGACTGCATAAGATTAACAAGACCTACAGGTAGAGTTTTCTTTGTGTCCTTTAATAGCGTCAATGCCATGATATATTCATTCCAAAAAGCTAAAAAGTTAAATAATATTACTGTTATAATTGATGGCTTTGCCATAGGAACCATAATGTCAACCATGGTTTTGAAGTATCCTGCACCATCAATATAAGCTGCTTCTTCATATGTTTTGGATATGGATCTAAAGTAATTGCTAAGCAAGTATACTGTAAATGGTATTGCGGTCGATGCATATATAATCGCAAGTACGACCAAGTTATCCGTAAAAATCGGTTTACCAAATCTTCTATTCCAAGCAAGTAACATCAGAAAAATTGGTATAACAATATAGGATATATTTACAAATAGTCCTGATCTTAGATATCTATTTAAAAACTTAGACCCTTTAAATTCTATTCTTGATAGAACATAAGCACATGGAACTGATACTACAAGTAGGATTATCAATCCCAAGGCAGTCGTTATCGCCGAGTTCATAAAATATTTTCCCATTCCAGCGTCTCGCCAAGCACTAACGTAATTTGACCACATAAGACTAACCGGCATGCTCCATGGATTTCCTTGGAATTCACTATTTGCCTTTAATGAAGCCATAAAGACCCAAGATACAGGAATTATGATCGTAATTGCCAGTATGATTAAACAAAGATATATAAATGCTTTATATAGTTTCCCGGTTTCTTTATTCATAATGCCTCCTTTTCATGTATTGTTAAAACTGTATACTGTCTCTTTTTGTTATAAAGTTAATAAGTGATGATAATCCAAAGGAGAATATAAATACTACTACTCCTATAGCCAGACCATAGCCGTAACTTGAGTTATTATAAGCTTGGTTGTACATATAACTTAGAAAAACATGGCTGGCTCCATCCGGTCCACCTTGAGTCATTATATTGACCAATTGAAAAGAAATATTTATATTGGAAATAATATAAAAAGTTAAGGTGGTTCTGACAGTATCCCAAGAGAGTGGAAGCGTAATATCGAAAAACTGTTTTAATCTACTAGCTCCATCAATTTCTGAAGCTTCATAGATATGGCTAGGTATTTGTGCCATAGAAGACATGTACATTACCATATAGTATCCTATAGCTTGCCAGATTAGTGCAAAGGCTATTGAATAGATTACCAGCTTTTGATTACCGGTGAATTGTATATTGGTCCAAGTTTCCGGTCTAAAAAGTCTAAATAATCCATTTAATAGTCCTCTTTGTGGCTCGTAAATCGCCGAGAATATAGAAGCGATTACTGAAATCGATAATATGTTTGGTATATAAAAAATGATTCTAAAAAAGTTTTGTCCTTTTAGTTTTTCTCTTGTGAGTATTGCTGCAAAGAAAATCGCCAACGTCATAGTAATAATTGTTACAACGACTATTAAAAATACGGAGTTTTGAAATGATTTAATAAAGTTTGCATCGGCAAATAGAATTTTAAAATTATTTAAACCAACAAATTTTTTATTTGCTGATAGTCCACCCCATCTATAAAGACTCATCAAAAAAATACTTATAGTTGGATAGACCATAAAAACCGTAAAAAGTATTAATGCAGGTAGTACACAAGAGATTATAAATATCCTTTTGTTTCTACTTCTCATTTATCTCATCCTTTTTGATAAAGAAGACGGTGAGAGTTCTCCCACCGCCGTTATTTATTTCTATTCAAGTTCTGCAGAGATTTTTTCAGCAGCTTCTACAACTTCCGCTTGCCATTCTTCTACTGTTTTTGCACCTGTCATAACTGAGTTAATTGTCTCATAAAGTGCACCTTTCATATCTACTCCTTCTACCGGAGGTGCAGCTACAAAACCACCCATAGCAGCTTTTGCTCCGTCAGCATATATTGAGTAAATCTCTTTGTTAAGCGGATCAGTAATCATTTCATCAGCACCTTTAACCGGCTGAACCGCTCCACCGTTTTCATAGAAAGCTTTTACTGCAACATCTGAGTATAGGAATGCAACGAATTCTTTAGCTAAATCCATTTCTTTTGCTTCTTTAGGAATGTAGCATTGTTCAAAGAATGTAAATGAATATCTGTCTCCGCCTTCTTTAAGTGCCGGAAGTGCCATGAATCCCCATTCAAATCCTTCAGGTGTAGTCTCTTTCATTTCTTCAGGTAACCAGAATCCATTAGGAATGAATAATGCTTTACCATCTATAACAGCTTGTTGGTTGTTCTTAAATCCGTCTTTAATATTTGTGTTTGAAACAGTATCTTCTTGAAGGAATGGAGCTATTTCTCCAACTTTTCTAAACATTTCAGTTGCCGCATCACTCTTCCATGCTTCTACATCGTAGCTCATAGCTTTATCAAAGAACTCGGGGCCACCTGTTTGATTCATAAGTGATGGAATGAATGAATCAAAGTATCCTGCTGTTGGATAAGTAAATAGTGCAGTACCTTCTTCTTTAGCTTTTTCACCTAGAGCAAAGAATTCTTCAAATGTGTTAGGTAGTTCATATCCACCATCTGCAAACTTAGCTTTATCGTAGAATAATCCACATGGTGTATAGAATAATGGTGCTAAGTAAGTTTTTCCGTCTGAATAAGGATTGGTGTTATTTGTATCTAAGAATCCGGGAACTAACTTTTCTCTAACTGTTACATCTTCGCCGGGAACTTTTTGATCAAATACATCTGTGATGTCTTCTACCATTTGTTCTTTAATCATGGTTTCAGTGATTCCACCTTCACCACCGATTGCCATGTAAATAACATCAGGAGTGTCGCCTGATTGAATTTGAGGTCTAATAACTTCTGCGATGTTCTTTTCAAAAGTCGCTTCTACCTTCGCGCCAGTCATTTCTTCAAAAGCTGCTATAACTTTGTTCCATCCGTCAGTTCCATAACCGCCATCAAGACCGGCAATTTTTAGTGTTTTACCTTCGAATTCTTTACCAGTTGCATCTTCTTTTTCTTCTTCCTTAACTTCTTCTTTTTCCTCTTCTTTTTCCTCTACTTTTTCTTCTACTTTTTCAGTAGTTTCGGTTTCAGTTTTTTCAGGTTCTTTCGCATCTTTACTAGGTGTACATGCTGCTACGAAAAGCATCATAAATGCCAGTAATAACGCAAGTATTCTTTTACTATTTCTCATTTCTTACCTCCTAAGTATATTCGTTTTCCAATTGAATAGAAATATCTCTACATATATATGGTATCACAATATCTCGTACCAAGAAAATCATATGTAAAACGTTTCCTATAATCTTATTATACATAAGTTTTAAATATTTATTATAAGATTATTGACTAATATTGTAATATTATTGCAATTTGGTATAATAATAAACAATGAGGTGATTTAGTGAAGGTTTTAATTAATTTTACTGAAATCGAGAATAATGTTCATAAATTAGGCTTGAGATTACTATATGCAAAATCATATTCCGCTGAAGATGACATGCATTCGCTTTTGCATGTACATCCTTTTATGGAAATTTTTTACGTATTAAAAGGGAGTGGAAAATTTTTATTTGAAAGTAAATCCGTACCTCTTGTAGAAGGTGATTTGCTGATGATCAACTCGAATCTCAAACATACTGAATCAGTCGATGAGCACAATAATCTGGAGTATATAGTTATAGGTGTTGAAGGGATGAGTATTATGCCATATCATGATGAAGACGATATGTTCGAAGACAATCCATACGAGCTTATTGTGCAAATGAATTTTTTTAAAAAGAATTTCTCACACAATAAAGATTTAATAGAAAGACCTATACTCTTATTACATAAAGAGCAGGTGGAGAAAAAACCGCATTATCCTGAATATTCCCAAAATTTACTTGAACTTTTAATATTAAATATACTTCGAAATTCCGATACAGGTTTATTAATAAAAGCAAATGAAAAAAGCAATAAAGAACTGGAATATGTAAAGAGCTTCATTGACATTCACTATTCAAGGGACCTCTCTCTTGACGAGCTTGCTTCAATGGTATTTGTTAATAAATACTTTTTAATTAGAGAATTTAAGAAAATATATGGGGATACACCTATGAATTATTTAAAACACAGAAGAATTGAAGTATCAAAAGATTTATTAATTAATACTGACCATTTTATTAAAGAAATATCATCGATTGTCGGTTTTAATTCTCAGTCACATTTTAGTAGAGTGTTTTTCCAGGAAGTCGGTATACGTCCACAGGACTATAGAGATAGCTATAAGATTCAGTAGATTAAAAGGAGCTCGCATTTGCGAGCTCTATTTATATACATTTTTTAATGCATAGATTAACAAGTTCATCCATTGCATCGATAATCCTATCACCGTATTCGTTTTGATAGTCAATAATCGATAATTCAGTACAAGCTAGTATAAAACCATCAACTCGTCCATCTTCAAAGAGTTTTTCTATAATATTATCTACTTGTGGTTGTTTTAAAACATTGGTAGCTTTTACATTGTATATTACACTCATTAATAAATCTTGAACTTCCTCATCTAACTCAACATTTATTAAGGATGTCTTGTTGATTTCTCTTTCATACACTTTAGAACCGATTGTTCCCTTAGTTCCAAGTACCGCGATCCTAGCACCGGCTTTAAAGGTCTTTTCTGCTGCTTCTATCGCTACTCTTACCATGTTCAATACTTCTATATCAGTGTATTTAATTACCTCATCATAAAAGTAATGAAAGGTGTTACAGGGTATAGCAATAAATTCACAGTTTGCCGATTTAAATATTTCCAGATCCTCTTTTACTGCATCTATAAGCTTTACGCTGCTGCCTCCTTCAATAACTTCCGTTCTATCGGGCATACTAGCGTGGCTTAATATTAGAGTATCAATATGTTCTTGGTCATTATTAGCCGGAGTTTTCTCCACGAGCCTTTTATAGAAATTCACAGTGGCTAGCGGTCCCATTCCTCCAAGTATTCCAAGTTTCATCAGCTATTAAACCTCTCTTATTTCTCCTTCAGATCTTGCAACTACTACTGCACATGCTGCATCTCCTGTAACGTTGACTGAAGTTCTGATCATATCCAGAATTCTGTCGACTCCGGCGATTAGAGCGATACCTTCAAGAGGTAGACCCGTACTTTGCAGTACAAGTGTAAGCATAATCATTCCGGCTCCCGGTACTCCCGCAGTTCCGATTGATGCAAGAGTAGCCGTAAGTACAATACTTAACTGCTGACCCAAACTCAAATCCACACCGAAAACTTGGGCTATGAACAGTGCACTTACTCCTTGATAAATTGCGGTACCGTCCATGTTGATAGTTGCACCAAGCGGTAGCACGAAACTCGCAACAGGTTTTGATACTCCTAATTCGTCCTCACAACATTTCATAGTAACGGGTAATGTCCCGGAACTACTTGAAGTTGTAAAAGCTAATATTGATGCCGGACTGATACCCTTGAAGAATTTAATAGGACTCATCTTTCCAAGGAATTGTACTGCACCGGAGTAGATAACTCCTGCATGAATAAAACTCGCAACATAAGCGATGATTATTAATCTAAGTAATGATTGTAATATACCGGCTCCATGCTCAGCGATTACCGGTACGATAAGTGCAAATACACCTATAGGTGCAAGTCTCATAATAGCGCCTGTGATAACATACATAGTCTCCGCAAGTGCATCAAATACATTAAATAGAACCTTACCTTTTTCACCAACTACCAGAATTCCTGAACCAAGAATGATAGCAAAAGCAATTATTTGAAGCATATTTCCTTCAACAAGTGCTTTTAATGGATTTGCAGGTATGATTCCAAGTAGAGTTTCGACAACACTCGGAGCTTCTTTAACTTCAACGACCAGCTCTTCTGTCGGAAGTACATATCCTCCACCTACATTAAAGATATTTGCCATGATAAGTCCAAGACTAACTGCAAAAGCTGTAGTAACTAAGTAAAATGCCAGTGTTTTTCCACCAAGTCTCCCAAGCTGCTTAACATCACTAAGGTTCGCAACTCCAACTATCAAAGACGAGAACACAAGTGGAACAATAATAAGTTTGATCAGATTTAAGAACAATGTACCAAAAGGCTTGATATAATTTACCGCTATGTCCGGGTTTCCCCTAAGTAGTAAACCAACAACAACCCCTAGTCCAAGAGCAATTAAAATCTGAATTGGTAATGATACTTTTTTCATTATTTCCCTCCTATTCATTTACATCAATACTATCATAAAGTGATTTTTAATTCAATGCTACAGTAAAGTATTTATTTAATATCTAAGTATTGTATTAATTGTATGGAAAAATAGTATAATCATATGTATATCTTTAAAACTTTATTAAAAAAGCCATGAGATTTTAGTTTTAAAAATACCATTATTTTTAGACAAATATAAAATAGGCCATCAAAATTTTTTAATACATAATGAAAGAGCCCTCTTTTGAGAGCTCTATTTTTAGAATGCAATTTTAAATGCCAACGCAACGATACAAAGTATAATCGCAAGTGGAGTATATAAGTACTTTCCTAGATTATGCCATGTGTTGCCATAAATTTTACTTGATGAGGTGTTTATCTCATCGAGAAGCTCGTCCTTTTTCAGTATCCAGAACCAGCTTATGGCACCTAGAGTTGCTCCTAGAGGTATGATGTAAATTGATACTATATCCATCCATGGACCCCATTTGGAGATGGCTTCCATATTGACCCCTATACCGAAAGTAATTAAGCCTAGCAATATAAGCGTAGTTTTTCTGTTAAGTGCAGGTATTTTATGCATTAATGATTCTGCAACAACTTCAAACATATTTTGTAGTGATGAAATTCCTCCGAACACCACTGCAACAAATAAAATTATAGCGAATATTCTTCCTCCCGGCATGTCTTGAAGTATGGTTGGAAGGGTGACGAATAATAGTCCCGGACCTCTTGCTTGGTCAAGTCCATATGAAAATAGAGCAGGTACCATTACGAAAGCTGCTATCATAGCTGCTGTAGTATCAAAGATTGCAGTCTTTTTAGCCCCATCTATAATATCTTCTTTTTTAGAAAGATATGCACCACATACAATCATACCCGATCCGGTTATAGATAGTGAGAAAAAAGCTTGTCCCATAGCTGAGACTATTGTTTGCGGTTTTAAAAGTTCTGACCAGTCCGGTTTAAACATAAATGAATATCCACTGATAGCATTTGGTAATAATGCAACTCTAATTGCAAGAATTACAAATAGCACGAAAAAAAGCGGCATCATAAACTTATTAGCTTTTTCTATTGATTTAGCTCCGGTGATACAAGTAAGTAATGTTACGACAACAATAATTATGTGATATGGTATTACAGAGTAGTCAGTAAGTGCAAAACCTTCAAACCAGGGTCCAGGATCGACCGTCATTAAACTACCTGTGATAGATTGGAACAATGCCTTTAATACATATGAGATTATACATGCATATCCAATCGCTATACACATAGACCCCGCAAGTGGTAGCCATCCAACTACCTTACCTACTCCATCTAGTCCTCTACTCTTCCAAGCATACTCATATGCTCCTATCGTACCTGTGTTAGCCCTTCTTCCGATTGCATACTCAGCTGATAATCCTACATACCCAAAGAGTATGATAAAAAATAAGTACGCAATAAGGAAAGCTCCTCCTCCTTCAGTAGTCAGTTTATATGGGAACCCCCATACATTTGCCATCCCTACCGCAGAACCAACTGCAGTAAGTATAAAGCCCCACTTCGTCGAAAACTTGTTGTTCATTACAACCTCCGAATACATTTTAATGGTTTTGGTATCGTTTTCATATAGAGTATTTTAGATACTGCTAACCACATTAATATGTTACACTATTTACATTACTTTGTCAAATAAGCTAAAAGCATTTACACACTCTTAGCTTATTTGAATTATTTCTGCACTAAAAATTGTTTTTTCAGTTCCGTTTTCTGAAATATTTAAACTATTGTCCAAATTTATCGATTTAACAATGGCAGTGTAGTAGTTGTTATTTTGCTTGAATTTGCAGTACTTCCCGATAATATTACTATATTCTACCAATTCACTATGAAGTGATTTACCTTCTTCAAACTCTGATATCACTCCGGTAAAAGCATCTGTAATAGTAGTCGACAGCATATCTATATCCATTTCTTTTCCTAGCTCCATATATAATGAGGTTGGCTCTGTAGATAGACTTGGAAAGTCTGTTTCTGTATAGTTAACATTTAAGCCAACACCTACGATTACATATGACGCTTTCCGCTTTGAGATCGAAGATTCACAAAGGATTCCACAAATCTTTTTCCCATTAACGAGTATATCATTTGGCCACTTTATTTTTGATTCTACACCCAATTTTTTTAGCATACGAACTACGGCAATTGCAGCTAATGCTGTAAAATGAGATACGGTCTCCAGTTTAGGTTCTCTAATTAAAAAACTCATACCTATTCCTTTACCCGCTTTAGTATGCCATATTCTTCCATCTTTTCCTCTTCCGGAAGTTTGATGATAACTAATAACTACATAATCCCCCTGAATTTCTTGCAGATGATCTTTTATAGCATCATTTGTTGATCCAACGGTTTTATAGAATAGCTTTTTAAATCGGGCTTTCATATTTTCTTTCTCTCATAAATTCCGTTATTTCCGGCATAAGTTCTGTACTTATTACCTTAAAAAAGTATTCCAATTTTTCTATGTCCTCATCATTGAATCTTTCACTAAACCTTGAGACTACAAGATCAACATATTCATTTTTTATTTTTAGGTAATCGTAAAACCTATCTGTAAGTTCAAGATAATACTCTCTTTTGTCCTCTTCGGACTGAACTTTAACTACATATCCTTTTTTTACTAGGCTGGCAACTTTGTATGCTGCATTGGGTTGTGAAATATTAAGAAAGTTTGCCAATTCGTTGATAGTAGGTCTTTCAAGAGCGTATATTACCTCGACACAGAAAGTTTCCAATGCACTAAGTGTCGCATCCCTATGTTCAAATCCACTGAAGATACTTCTATAGAAATTTAGTTTGAATTTTTCATAAACTTCTTCGAATAACTCTTCTAACATAAAACTCCTCCTTGTAGAAGATGAATGGGCATAAACTAATCTACGATGTAAAACATCAGTTCACATTCACAAACAAGCTCATCTTCAACAGTTGCTACTGCTTGTCCAATGCCGATATTTCCTCTTCTTTTAGTAAGTTCAGTCTTTAACTCTAATCTGTCACCAGGTACGACTTGACGCTTAAACCTAGCTTTGTTGATTCCGGCAAAAAGCGGTGTTTTACCTTTCATATCATCCAGTGTTAGAATTGCAATTGCTCCAACTTGTGCAAGAGCTTCGATGATTAGAACCCCAGGCATTACGGGCATTTGTGGATAGTGACCTGCAAAAAACGGTTCATTGTAGCTTACGGATTTTACGCCACGTGCATACACACCCTCTTCATAATCATCAATTCTATCTACTAATAAAAACGGATGTCTATGAGGGATTATATCTTTAATTTGATTAATATCCAGTTTCATTATTCCTCCCACTTTTTAAAAACTAAGGAAGCATTATGTCCACCAAAGCCCAAAGAGTTGCTCATTGCATATTTTATGTCAGATTCTTGCATTTCGTTTTTAACTATATCTAAATCACATTCAGGATCGTCTTTTTGGTGATTTACAGTAGGTGGAATAAATGAATTTTGTAGTGCAAGTGCAGTGATAAGTGCTTCTATTGCTCCTGCAGCTCCAAGTAAATGACCTGTCATAGATTTAGTCGATGAAATTTTAAGTTTGTTCGCATGTTCTTTAAATGCAAGTCTTACAGCCCTTGTCTCACAGATATCATTAAGCGGTGTCGATGTTCCATGTGCGTTGATATAATCTACATCACTTGGATTAATCCCTGCATCTTCCATAGCCATGCTCATAGCTCTCGCCGCCCAAGTACCTTCTTCGTTTGGAGCTGTTATATGACTGGCATCGCTTGTGTATCCTATACCTATTATCTCTGCATATATTTTAGCACCTCGAGCTTTTGCATGTTCAAGTTCTTCCAGTACCAGTACTGCTGATCCTTCTCCCATAACAAATCCGGATCTATCCAAATCGAAAGGTATGGATGCTCTTTTAGGGTCGTCGCTAACACATAGCGCCTTCATAGCCGTAAACCCGCCAACTCCAAGTGGTGTAATACTTGCTTCGGTTCCACCGGCAAAGGAGACATCAGCATAACCATCCCTTATGCTTCTAAATGCATCTCCCAGTGCATTAGTTCCACCGGCACAAGCAGTTACCGGACAGAATGAAGCACCATTGATTCCAAGTGCAATTGAAAGCTGCGCACTGCTCATATTTGAGATTGCCATGGGAGTAAAGAATGGAGAAATTCTATCAAAACCTCTTTCCAGACCTCTTGTCATTTCATTCTCTATGGTTTCAAGTCCACCTATGCCACTTGAAATATTAACTGTCACTCTTTCATTGTTAGTAATCTCATCTTTTGTTAATCCACTATCCTCTAGAGCTTTCTTGCCTGCAATAATTGCAAAAGCAGTAACTTTATCCATCCTTCTAAGTTCTTTCGCACCTATATAGTCTTTAAATGGAAAGTCTTTGACTTCACAAGCTAGTTTTACTTCCCTGTCAGATATATCATAATGTGTTATTTCACCAACAGAACAGTATCCATTTTTTAGATTATCGAGGATTTCATCAATCTCTGAACCGATTGGACTGACCGCTCCCATACCGGTGATTACTACTCTACGTTTTGTCATATATTCATACCTCCGTCCACGCTTATAACTTGACCCGTAATATACTTTGATTTTTCTGAAGATAAGAACGCTACTAGATTAGCGACATCTTCGACTTCACCTAATGATTTTAGTGGTATCTGGTTCTTAAGTTCATCTATTACCTTTTCAGGTAGTACATCGGTCATGTCAGTTTTAATAAAACCCGGAGCTACTGCATTTACAAGCACTGATCTTGATGCAAGTTCCTTTGCCAATGTTTTAGTCATTGAAATTACTCCGCCTTTAGCAGCCGAGTAATTAATTTGTCCCGGATTTCCCCTTAACCCAACTATAGATGAGATATTTATTATCCTTCCGCTTCTTTGTTTCATCATTACTCTTGAAGCAGCTTTCATAATATTAAAAACCCCTTTTAAGTTGACATCTATTACCGAATCAAAGTCTTCTTCACTCATTTTTATAATAAGTCCATCTCTGGTGATACCGGCATTGTTAACGACAACATCAGCAGAACCAAAGTGCTCCACTGCAGTATTTATTAGTTCCACTGCATAATCCGAAGAGGAAACATTACCTGACGATAAGATATAATCACATCCTGTTTTTTGGTAAATTTCTTCATTTTCATCATTCCAGCTTATGTCGTTTAAAACCAGCGAAAAACCTTCTTCAGCTAATTTAAGTGCTATCGCACGTCCAATTCCTTTTCCTGCTCCTGTTATAATTGCAGTTTTTTTCATATAATAAACTCCTTGCTTAGTAATTCGATTGACTCAACCGAATTAATCGGTATGACTCTTATTTTTCTATCTATTCTCTTCATAAAACCTTTAAATATATCGTTGTATCCAATTTCTAAAAATGTATTTACACCTTCATCTATCATTTTTCGAAGTGATTTTTCAAAGTAAGTGGTATTATTTGCTTGTTCCGACAGTAAATTTATAAAGGAATTGTCACCTTTAAACTCACCTGTTCTGTTGTAAACAATCGGTACAAGTTCGTCTGAAAATTCATAAGCTGAAAGTTCTGCTCTAAGTTTAAGTGCAGCTTCATCCATTACTGATGTATGAAAAGCACCTTCCACTTCAAGCGGTATAACTTTAAGTTTTCCTAATTCAGAAAAATAAGCGCTAACCTGTTCTAAATCATCTAATTTTATTCCAATAACAACCTGTTTAGGACAGTTTAAATTAGCTATCTCAGCAAATATTCCCTGTTTTTTAAGCTCTTCCAGGTGTGGGATAAACTCTTCAAAGTCCAATCCTAGAATAGCAACCAGTGTAGATGGTGTTTTTTTACAAGACTCCGACATATATTCCGCTCTTTTTTCTATTATTTTCATTACATCAGTAGAAGACAGAACACCTGCAGCATATAGCGCAGAGAATTCACCAAGGCTTAATCCTGCAACCATATCATATCTTACTCCGAGTTCCTTTAATCTCTTAAGCACTGCAATATGAAATGCTACTAACACCGGCTGTGTATATACGGTCTTTTTAAGTGTAGCATCATCTGCTCCAAATGATATATCTTTGATATCAAAGCTTAAATTCAATCCGTCATAAAACTCCCTAACAGTTTTGCTGTCCTTATAAAGATCAAAACCCATGTTTTGCTTCTGACTTCCCTGGCCGGAGAATAATAAACCTAGTTTCATAGTGAACCTCCTATTATATTTTCCAGAACCTCTTTTACGCTAAGGATTGAATTTATTTCATCGATTCTACTCCCGCAAAATACGAGTCCATGTTCCACATCACCATTAGCGGTTAGTATAAGTTTTTCACTAATGCAATACTCCGTTGTCCCGGGATCACATGGTTTTAAACAATTTATACATCTTTTAGGCGGAATTCGTCCTTCTTTTAGTTTTTCCAAAAATTTATTGTTAATTGCTCTTCCATAAATCCCCACCGGCGATTTTATAATCCTTAAATCATCCGAGGAGGATTCGATAATTAATTTTTTCATATTGATATGTGCATCAGCCTCATGTGTAACTAAAAACCTTGTTCCAACTTGAAGTCCGGTAGCACCAAGCTTTCTATACTTTACAAAATCCTCATTGTCCATTACCGAACCGGCAACAAAAAGAGGAATTACTTTACCATGCTTTCCTTCCAATTCCTTTAAATAGTCCACAACTTCAACAGTTAGTTTTTCTAAGGATTTATTTGGATCATCCATATCCTCAAGTGAAAATCCTAGATGACCACCGGCTCCTGATCCTTCCAATACTACAAAATCAGGAAGTACATCATATCTTTTCATCCATGTTCTACATATTAAATCAAGTGCTTTTTTACTGGAGACGATCGGTGCTAGCAATTTTCCATTCAGATTGTTTTGTGGTAATTTTAGTGGTAGACCTGCTCCAACTATTAGAGCATCCACCTCACTATTCATGATTTCACTTTCCAGTACATCATAGTCCTCAATTACGGCCATTATATTTGCTGCAATAAGACCTTTACCACCTGATAGTTCCTTGGCTTTCTTTAGCTCGCTATGAAATGCTCTAATATTTGCTTCACGTGGATTTTTCCAAAAATCAGGCTCTTTATAACCTATATCCACCATGGATATAGTTCCCATGGCTCCAAAGGATGCTACCGTACCTGCTAAATTGCCCAATGATATACCCACTCCCATCCCGCCTTGTATAACAGGAATTTGAAGAAGCTTATCTTTAATTCTAATATTCATTCTTTAGCTTTTCCTTCTCCTTTAGATAGTCGTTGTACAATCCTTCCATAAATTCTGAAACGGTTTTTTCTTCATTAATTTGCGCTGCTGTAAGACCGGCCATTAGAGAACCTGTATTTACATCTCCTTCTTTTACAGCTCTTCTAAGTGCTCCTAGAGTAAACTTTTCAAGCTGCATCTTATCCCAGCCCAAGCATTCTTTTTCCGTGTACTGTCTAGTCATTTCGTTTCTAAGAAGTCTTATCGGTATACCGGAGTTCATTCCAATTATTGTCACATTTGTGTCCGTAGCTTTGATGACCCTATCCTTGTAAGCTTGATGTATAGGGCATTCCTTTGTAGCTAAGAAAGCCGTACCAATTTGGAAACCTATAGCTCCCATAATCTCGCATGCAAGCATCTGAATTCCGGAAGCTATCCCACCGGCTGCGATAACCGGAATATTAACTCTTTTTACTATCTGAGGAAGTAGTGTCATAGTGGTCATATGACCGATATGTCCACCTGCCTCCATTCCCTCTGCTATAACAGCATCTGCACCCAGCCTTTCCATTCTTACTCCCAGAGTTGGGTTAGGTACAACAGGTATAACCATAATGCCTGAGGCTTTCCAATCAGCTATATATTTCGCTGGATTACCTGCTCCGGTTGTCACAAGTGGTATCTTTTTTTCTATCAAAAGCTCAGCCATTTTGTCTACATCCGGATGTAGAAGCATCAGATTCACACCAAAAGGTTTATCTGTAAGGCTTTTTGCTATATCTATATTTTTCTCAAGGTCACTAACGCTCATGCCACCGGATCCAATTAACCCTAAGCCTCCTGCCTCGGAGACC
Organism: Bacillota bacterium; assembly: GCA_023443025.1. GTDB lineage: Bacteria > Bacillota > Clostridia > Tissierellales > Peptoniphilaceae > Microaceticoccus. The sequence continues at coordinate 459 of JAEZWM010000115.1, read as the reverse complement.
GCAGCAGCAAACTCTCCTGTTGCGATATTTGCCATACCACCTTGTATAAAGGGATATTTAACCCCTAACATTTCTTGTAATTTCATCTTTCACCTACCAAGTAATTATCGTTGAACAGTAACTAAGACCGGCACCAAATCCTACAACTAATATTTTTTCCCCACTCTTTAAAAGTCCATTCTGATTCATTTCATCCAGTGCAATTGGAATTGTAGCAGCACTCGTGTTAGCGTATTTTGAAAGATTCATAAAGAACTTACTGCTATCTAATTTGTAGATTTTAGCAACATGTTCTATGATTCTCTTGTTCGCTTGATGAAGCACTATATGATCAATCTCATCGAGACTTATGCCATACATTTCAAGTGTCTTATCAATGGTCTTAGGTACGTATTTTACAGCAAATCTAAATACTTCTTTTCCATTCATGGTCACATAATCAGCAAAATCTTCACAGCC
>JAEZWM010000071.1 GCA_023443025.1 Bacillota bacterium | reverse complement strand
ACTGTCTATTCTGCTATTGCCCACTATTTTTAATCGAGGACTGTAAAGGCAATCCAAAGTGGAACTTCGGCTTTAAAGATTGCTCAGGTTGTCTAGTGCCTCATAGACCTTCCGGATATGAGCATATAAACAATATACTTAGAAAAGAAATCTTTGAAAAAGCAGTAGATATGGAAATAGAAAAGAAAAAGGACGAGAAATAAAAGAAATTATATAAACTATAATGCCGTTGAGAAATCAAATCTTCTTAACGGCGTTATTTTTGCTTAGTTATACTTACTATTACACTTCATAGTTTTTTAGAAATAGAATAATAATCTTCAAGATAACGAAAATATCTAAGAAACTTCCTTAAACTAAAAAATTAGGCAGCTAATGCTGCGTATCAGACTGAAGACAAACTCAATTTCTGGAGTTTGTCTTCTTTTTTAGGATTTTTAAAACAAAATCAATAAATTTACTTTTTTCAATGGATTATTTAGTGTTTTTCTAGCTTTATTTGTTTTTAATATTGCTAGTTTTTATCATATTTAGACACAAAAAGGTTAGGGCTCCTTTAATTTCCATCTTAGCCTTTCCCTTCATGTTCGTATATCTAAAACAATAATACTCTTCACATTATTTTTATTATCTTTCCATAATGTCTTTTTATTTTTTCTGATGTTTTTTGTTATGCTATATCCATGAAAATTAGGGAATTCACTACACAATTTCCATGACTTTTGTAAAGTTCATAGCCTTATCTATTTGGTGTGCTATATTTTAAGTATTTTATTTCAGAACAAATGTATTTATTTCAAAACTCATTGTAAACATAGCCTCTTTTGTAATATGAATCTTTTACATCAAGTTTAGTTTTCTGTCATGCATAAAGAAATAACTGCTGTATTTCATTATCTATTAATTCTTTTGCTATTGCAGAGATTTTATCTCCTGTTTTCATTGCCATTTTTTCACTGCAAACTTTTTTAATTTTTCTTCATAAAACAAAAAAATGATTTCCATTGAATCACCTTAGGTAATTTTGACTAAAAGTTTTAAAAATGGCCTTTATCATAAAAATCTAACTAAAAACCATCGATAAACTACATTTACTTCAATTTGTTTAATGCTTTCCCGCATACTCTTTATCCTCAAAAAGGTATTGGATGAATACTAGTTTAAATAGAATTACAGGATCTATGCTTAGTCTACCTTTATTTAGGAATATTTAACTTCAACTTAATCTATTTTCTTTTTAAGGATAACAACATACTTTTGTATTGAAAAAACTCCCATCTTTTCATTTGGGATTGCAATAATTTGTTGTAATTCCCAGCCTTCTACAGATCGCTCTTTAATTATTTCAACAGCTCGATCAAATGCCGCAGTTCGTTTACTTCCAAAATGTCCTTGAATTAATACATCTACAAAATCATACTCATACATCTTATTCTTCACCCCTTTGTGTTTTTCTTGTAACGAGCATAATGAATGATACTTACCAATTAAAGTTATCTAATATTCAGTATTTCCGCCTAATATTACCTCTGCTAACATCTCACAATTCATTATTACTACTAAAACGACTATGAGAACTCCTCGGATAAGTTATAATACTTTCATTATTTAATTGCAGAGTTAACTCCATAGGTTTACTGTTGTCTTCTGGTTCTTTATTATCTTTAGCTAATGTACCGACCGTTTACGACTTATATTGTGTCACTGTCAATCAAGCCACGATTCGTTATTTCTTCCTCTTTCCCATATATCACCATATAAAACTTGCAATCCGCTATCAGGTTCTCCTATAACTAGGTTTCTCTGGAATTTCACCCAAGCATAAAATATACCCGACAAATAAAAAAAGGCAACTCCGTTCTAAAAAACAGCTACCTTTATCAAAAGTCTGTTAAGCAGCTGATGCAGCCTAACCATAAATAGTTTGTAATGATTATTTGAGTACAACATAGATAAAATTATTTCATCATTAAACTACAGTATCTGAACTATTCCACTAACTTTAAAGTTTCTAAATTTACTTTCGATAAATTTACCTTGTTTTATATAAAAGTTGAATTAATAACCCATTTTACTTTTTTATTTTACATAATACCCAGTGCTTGGAAAATAGCCTGTGCAATGAGCATGATTATTAAGCCTTCAGTTTTTATAATGTAATAAATAGCAAATACTAAAAACATTACGTATATGGATTTAATAATTATTTCCAATACGGAATTACTCTTATTTCTTTTTTTAATAAAGAGTCTATAACCAATAAAAAGATAAACTAATGCCATTAACCCAAATAACGCAAATGCACTATAACCAAAAACATTAATTGACATATTGACCTCCTAAAATGTTAAACTAGCATATTGTCTGCTTGAATCTTTGTATATTATATAATCTCCTCCTTATTCAATTTCTATTGTTCCATGTCAAAATTAAATCTATATTATTTATAATAGCAAAGCATCCATATTTTGTCAAATTACAATATATAATCAACTGAATTTACATGTGAAGTCCATAAAAAGATATATCTAACTGTATTTTGAGAAGTATAATATGTAATATTTATTAATATCTACTATTTAAATACTTAAAGGGTCAAGTAGCAATAAAGTGTGTATAATTTATAATGTTGGTGAAGAAATTTTGGTTTCTTTGCTAGCACTATTTTCTTTATAAAAATAAAGACATAGAGACCAATTTCCTTTATAATTTAATCACCACAAAAAAATTTAAGGAGGCCACTATGTCTATTAATAATTATATACTAAAACTTTTATCTTTAGAAGATGAAAACATTGAAATCTTTGAGAATATTGATAAAATCAAGAAGAAAGGTATCAACTACAACCTCTTACATGGGCGTTTATCTTATCTTCCTTCTGTATGCACTTGTTGTGGAAATACCGATGTTTCTAAAATCATTAAGCATGGAACTAAGTCTTCTGATATTAAACTTCTACCATTTAACGGTGAACCAACTTTTTTAAGGCTTAAAAAGCAGAGGTTTTTATGTAAAGAGTGTAATTCTACTTTTAGTGCTGAAACTGATATTGTTAAAAGGAATTGTTTTATTTCTAATAGAGTAAAAGCTCATATTACTACTAATTTGACGATGAAATTAAGCGAGAAAGACATAGCTGATTTAAATTATGTTTCTCATTCTACTGTTTCTAAATGTGTTGATCGAGCCTTTGAACAGTTTAAGCCTAATTATCTTCACTTACCTGAGCATTTATGTTTTGATGAGTTTAAATCTACTAAAACTGCTAAAGGTTCTATGAGTTTTATCTTTTGCGATGGTATTACTCATGACATCATTGATATTGTAGAGAACAGACAATTATTCTTTCTTAAGCGCTATTTTTTAAAGTTTACTGAGCATGCTAGAGAATCTGTTAAAAGTATATGTATTGATATGTACCAGCCTTACATAACTTTGATTAATGATCTTTTCCCTAATGCTAAGATAGTTTTTGATAAGTTCCATATCGTAAATCACTTGTCTAGGGCACTTAACAAGACTAGAATAGAGGTTATGAATGGCTTTTCCACATATTCTATGGAGTACAAGAGATTAAAAAGGTATTGGAAACTGATACAAAAACCTTATTTAGAGCTCAATTCTACACGGTTTGACAAATGGGTTCATTTTGATAGATGGAAAAGTGCAAGAGATGTTGTAATGGAGAGTATTGGTGTAAATGAAACACTTTTAAATACTTATGAGTGTTATCAGATTCTTTTAAAGGACATTCAAAACGCTGATATTATTTCTTTAAAGGCGCATTTGGAGTATTATTTAGATAATGTATCGGATGCTATGAGAACTAGTATTAACACGCTTTTAAAGGATTTTGAGTACGTTAAAAACTGTTTAGAAATCAATATTACGAATGGATGTTTAGAAGGTGTTAACAATTTTATTAAATGCTTAAAAAGGATAGCTTTTGGCTACAGGTCATACTTCCATTTTAGAAATCGGATATTAATTTGTAAGAGAATGATAATCCCTAAAAGGGTAGTTTCAATTAAAAAGAATCAGGCAGCTAACGCTGCCTGACTATCAATAGTTTGTGATTATTTTATTTACCAACACTATTTGACAGAGAACCATTATATTATTCTGTTACATATCCTTCTTTCAGTAGAATGTCATAGCACATACCGAATTTTTCTTCATTAACAAGAACAATTGGTCCTGTACATCCCATACCACTTTCTGCATAGTATCCATTCTTCCAAAGAACTTTCACCGCATCTTCTAATTCAAGAATGTCAATTCCTGAAATTTCAGCTGTAACTAGCTCTTTTGGTGGTGCAGTAACTTCTTCTTCCTCTGAATCGTCTTTCTTTTTAGACTCAGTAAGTCCTTTAAGGATATCTTTTAGGCCTGCCTTATTAGCTTTTTCAAACTCTTCTTTAGCTACCTTGTTAACATTACCTTTTACAAGATCCCCGGCATAGCTTAGTGCATTTGCTATTACTGGATATCCTGATGCTCTTGATATGATTAGTACAGTTCTGTCATAGTTTTCACCGATTCCAGGTCCGTATCCATATCCATGAGCTTCAAATCCACCGCCTGTAGTGAATGAAGAGAACATCTTCATAAGGATGTTTCCGGTTAGTGTATCGTTGATTAATACATCAGGCACTCCTTGAAGTATGTCATTTCCTCTCATGAGTACTCCGCCATCCGCTCTGTTTGAAGTTGCAAAGTTTACTTCATAGCCATTTTCTTTTAATTGCTTAAAAGCTCTTTCAACATGAACAGCACCATCCAGGTTTAGAATTCCAAGTGTTGGATGTTCTATTCCTATAGCTTTTGCAGCTATAATTCCATAGATACCGTTCTTAACCATTCCTTCTACCCTATGAGCAGATGAAGTTCCGGTTGTTGTGGCAATGATCATTTCGTTTGCAGTAGCTGGTGTAACAACTCTACCTACTGTTGAAACTCCAATTGGGAAACTGTAATGCATGGTTACACAAGCTCCGATTTCACCACTATCAAGTAGTTCTTCCATCACTTTGTATCCTTCTTCATCACTTTCAACTACATATTGCTTAAGATCTGAATCTACTTTTGGTCCGATTAGTACAACTTCAATTGAGTTGTCTCTTCTTTGAGCTTCTTCAGCACCTCTAACTACGTTTTCGATACCGTGCTCGCTACCTAATGTGGTAACTGCAACTACCGCTCTTGATCCAAAAGCTCCTGTTTCGAGTCCAGTAGCGATGTCTTCAAAGACTTGACCAATCATCTTTTTAACGTCAGTCATTTTATCACCTCTACCCTTCGATTAGACTCGATGCAAAATCTCTCATAGCCTCTGCAACTAATTTTTTAACTTCTTCTTGAGATACTCCGCCGCCTTCAGATACATCACCGGAGTTTCTTTCAATTACAATTGAAACACCATCAAATAAGTTGGTCATTCTTCCTAAGAATAATGATCCCTTACCTACTACTTGTGCTCTATTGTATTCGCCGGTTGTTAAATCTTCTATACAGAATCCAAGATATGGAGCTCCTGAAGGAATATGTCCTTGAGTTGGTGCCCAACCTTGTAGACCGTTTTTCTTAATGAATTCTGGCATCTCAGCTTTCTCTAGTTGTCCTTTCATAACTCCTAGAGCACCGATCATTTTCATGTTTGCCTCTGGAACATCTCCTGCTCCGGCTGGTTTAGTGATGTCTGGGTTTTGCATTTCTGTTGAGTATCTATCAACATCTTTAACTGTAAGTCCAACTCTTTCAAGTGGATCAGTAACTAATGAACTCATAACAGCTTGTGGTGATGATCCGGTTCCAACTGTATGTCTACCTACTGCATCAGTTCTAAGGATTGGATGTTCTCCATCATTTTCACTGACAAGTGCGGCAAATCCACCAACTACGTCTTCTAGTATTGGAAGACCTTTCTTAAGATGGTCTTTACCGTTCATACCAAGTTTTGCAGTTGAACCACCAGCTATAATTACAACATTTTTGAATGTTCCGGCACCTACTAATGATGCAGCAGAAATTAATGCATGAGTAGGAGCAGCACAGAAACCTCTTACATCAGATCCTGATGCATTTACAAATCCTGCTAATTCTGCGATAGCTTTAGCGAAGTTTCCTCCACCTCTTTGGTTCATATCTCCACAAGCTTCTTCTGAACACTCTATAACGTATTCTACATCTTCAGGATTAAGACCGTTTTTATCTACTAGGTTAAGAGCTGCTAATAGTCCTGATGCCTTAGCAACTAAGTTTTCAAAAATAACATGAGCACTTAAGTTTACGTCAACATCGTGTGCTCTTTTAACACAACCGACTAATTTGTCTTCATGATATAGTCCTTCAGCATGGTCAGCCATAAACTTGTCAATTGTTGCTTGATCGTCTCCTGATCCTAGCTTTTCTACTAATCCATCTCCAATTAGCGGATGTGCTTCTAGTTTAGCTTTTACTTCTTCAGTAAATTCTTTACTAAGATGAACTAAATCAAATACGTCACATATTTTAATTAGTCCAATGAATTCGTCTTGTGGTAGAATTTCACCATATTTTCCTACTTTGTTAGCACCACTTAGATATTTATCGTCATCTGTCCAAGGTTTTGGTGTCTCATTTAGGATTTCTGGTCTTTGTCCTCCAATATAAACTTGGTTTGGAAGATAGTTTACTACTTGTTCAAAACTTCTTAAATGTTTAGGAAGTTCTTTAAGGTACTCCGATTCAGGATTTACTACCATTTCTGTTGTTTGCGTAGTACCATTATTCATGATCATATCTGGTGTATGAACAAGAACATAAGAAGCACCTTTTAATACCGGCTCTGTCATTAACTAAACACCTCCATAAATTTTTGTTGCATTATACTTTAACAAAAGGGTGATACTTTAGAATCACCCTTTTATTGTAAGTTTATTAAAATACTGAGTTAAATACAGTTTGCTCTTCTACTTCTGTAGTAAGTGCTCTTAGAGCTTCATCTACGATTTTTTCTCTTAGATGGTATTCTTCCTCTTTATTAAGTTTAGGATTTCCTAATGGATGAGGAATAGCTACTGCCGGAACTATTCTGTTAGCTCCAACTGTTAATGAAATAGGAGTAACTGTACAAACGTGTACTACTGGTATTCCAGCTCTTTCAACTTCTTTATACATTGTTGCACCGCAACGTGTACAAGTACCTCAGGTAGAAGTTAATATAACTGCGTCAACTCCGTCTTCCTTCAATTCTTTAGAAAACTCTTCAGCAAATGCTTTTGAACTTGCAACTGCTGTTCCGTTTCCAACTGTTGAATAGAAGTATCTATGAAGTTTACCAATTTTTCCTTCTTTTTCATAGTTTCTAAGAACATCAACCGGGATAACTCTATCTAGGTCTTGGTTAGCATATGTTGGGTCATATCCACCATGTGCTGTTTCCCATTCACCTTCTACTAAATCATCTACACCTTCAATATCGTATTTACCATATTTAGATGCTGATGATGATTCGATGTGGTCTGGGTTTCCAAATGGAACCGGTCCACCGGAAGATACTATAGCTATTGTAGCTTTTGAAAGATCTTTAATAGCTGGGTTTGCTTCTACTCTATCGAAGCTTGGCATTGGATATTCTGTTTCGAACTCTTCGCCAGCAAGCTTCTTCATAAGCATATCAGCTGCTCTTTCAGCACCAACTTTGTCGGTCCATATATTTTTACGGATACCTCTTTCGATATATCCTTCTTCTTCAGGTTTACCTATCTCTTCATTATTAACAAGTTTTTTAGCTAGTGGAACTAGTTTGTTCATAGCGTCTCTCATACCAGCCGCACTGTTTTTAGTTGATACGATATATACTTGTTTCTTAAACATGTCGGCACCTGGATTTTCCACGTACATTCCAGTGATTGCCGGGATGCCTAGCTCGTTTTGAACTGCTTCGGTTATTGAACCCGCAGCCACTCCGTAACGTCCGGCATTAAAAGCAGGTCCTGCAATGAATAAATCTGGTTCATACTTTTTAACCATTTCAAGGATTGTTTCTTTAGCTTTTTCCATGTTTTCTCCGAAGTAAGAGTCACCACAGATAATTGTAGCTACTATCTCTCCTTCGTCTTTAAATCCAGCTTGGATTGCAAGACCAGGTCCGATTACTTCTTCTCTAACTTCCGGTTCAACATGAGCCATTTCCTCTCCACCGATTCCGGCAAAGAACTGGTTAATGTAATGAACTATTCTTAATTTACCCATTCAATTCCCCCCTCTCGCGTATTTTATATTGTTTTATATTTTATATTATTCGAATTGTGTATATTCTTTTCTTATCTCATCTATAGCTTCAGCTATTTCGTCTACATCAAGAACCATTTCCATCATTCCGATTTGCTCGTCATAAACGTCAGCGTCTACTTCTTCTTTAACTGCTGGTTCTGTTGCGTGGTATACTCTTAGTCCCAACTGGACTCCTGACAATGCTCCTGCATAAGTTGGGTCACCTGCTGTAACTGTTTCTGCTGCAAGTGTTGTTGATTCTGCTTCAGCACCTCCAAGAACTACTACTATGTTCTCAGCACCATGTGCTTCTGCTAATTCTTTTACCCTTCTTTGATTTTCAAGATCCATTGCCCCTGCCGCGGTTCAGACGAAACACTCTGTTGCTGAGAAAACTACTTCAGCAGGAGTTGTCTTTACGCATTCTTCTATGGCTGGACCTGGTACACCGTCTCTATCGCCGATGATGATAACTTTTCTGCCTTCTTGAAAAATTGTCATTTTTGCGTCTCCTTTCATAGTTTAATTTCTAATTTATTATAATAATTTTAGTATCCTGTAGCTGACATCTTATTGAAGCCTAGCTCGTTTGTAGCTCCTGTGATTGCTTGAATCTCAACCATGATTGATCCGTCTTCTCTTAATGATCCGTCGAATCCACCAGCGATGATATCAGAGTAATCAAGTGTTCCAATTACTTTATCAAGCTTAGGAAGAACTATTGTTTCATTTGCATTTCCACCAGTTACAACTGCATCTGCTAATGGATCAGCATCTGCTAATGACTGGCTTGCGCCGTCTCTTCCGGCATACTCGTCAGTGATTATAACAGCTTTTACACCTTTTTGTGCAAGTTTTTTAGCGTTCATTATAAGGTCTGTATCTGGGTTACCGAATCCCTCTTGAGATACGATAGCACCGTCAAGTCCTAAGAACTCAGCTAATTTAGCAGTCATGTTTGAAGATCTTTCTTTGTCTGCTAGATACACGTTTTCGTTAGTAACGATTGTTCCAACGAAGTTGATTTCTTTACCGTGTTTTTCGTAAAGAGCTTTAACAACAGGGTTGTTAACTTGGTGGTAAGTTGTGTTCTTATCACATGCAGATACACAGTTACCTGATATTACTGCTCCGTCCATTGATTCAGTTGGATAAAGGATTGTAGGGATGATTTGCTTTCCATCTACTCCGTACACATAAGTGTCATGAAGTAATCCTTGAGTTTGAATCATTTGTACATAAGCAACTTTTGGTAGGTCTTTTAACTCTTCGGCTTGCTCAAATAGAGGTTTAGTTTCATAAACTTCTACTTCATCGGGCTCAACACTCTTACCTGCTGCTCCAAGATAAGCCGCAGCTTTAAGTCCTGCCATTCTTACAGCATGCTCGTGAGTATGTGGCTCAAGACCTTCTTGTCTTTCAACGTTAATAACAACGTTGTTCAGTTTTGAAAATGGTGTGAAGTCCGCTCCTGGACCACACATGTCTACGATTCCTTCTTGGAATCCAACAATTTTACCAACTGTCATAACAGCTGCACCCTTCAAAACGTGAGTTCTACCTGAACCAACCATGTCCGGTTTTCCAAGAACTCCAGGGAATATACATCCCGGTCCTTCAACCTTAACACGTGGCTCTATGACGTCTTTTACTGGTGTAATTCTTACGCTTTCACCAGGTCTAGCTAAATCTACGTCTACTTCTGTAATGTGCTCGTCTTCTTTGATTAGCTCGATAAGCTCTTCTTTGTTAACGTAAAGCACATTGTTTTCAACCTTGGTTTGATCACCAAATTGAACATCTTTGATTAGGATATTACCTAACTCTAGACGCATAGACTCACCTCCTAAATATTTTATTTAATATGGAAACCATATTAAAATCTGTTTAATGCCTTGAATTTTCAAGGTCTTTACCCGCGACAAACGCGGCAATAGCCCCATCCGCAGCAGCTGTGATAACCTGTCTGAGTGTTTTCTTTCTAACATCTCCTGCTGCATAAACCCCGGGGATTTCAGTTCTCATGTCTTCATCTGTGACAATGTAACCAGAGTCTAGCATGAGTGTATCTTTGAATAGCTCAGTTTGTGGAATGTTTCCGGCAAATATGAAAACACCGAATGTACCTTGCTCAGGATCTGCTTCAATCGTCTTAGTTTCACCGGTTTTAAGATTCCTGATCTCCATGGACTTCAGTAGTCCTTCACCTTCAAATTTTGTAACTTCGCTATCCCATATAAAATTTATTTTTTCATTTGCAAACGCAAGTTCTTGAGAAACAGCATCTGCAGTAAGTTTGTCTCGTCTGTGTATTATAGTAACCGATCTTCCAAATTTTGTCAGATAGATAGCTTCATCTACTGCGGAGTTTCCTCCCCCAATAACGTAAATATCTAAGTCTTGGAAAAATGGTGCATCGCAAGTAGCACAATATCCCACACCCTTTCCGGTATACTCAGCTTCTCCTTCAACGCCAAGCTTTCGTGGTGATGCACCGGTTGCAATAATAACCGATTTTGCTTTGTATTCAGCTTTTATGGTTTTAATGGTTTTAATATCGCCTTTGAGTTCTACGCTTTCGATTAAATCAGTAATTAACTCTGCTCCGAATTCTTTAGCTTGTTTAACCATTAACTCCACTAGCTCGGGTCCTGTGACTCCCAGTTCTGTTCCCGGATAATTCTCAATTAAATTGGTGCTTGCTGCTTGCCCTCCAGGTAACTCCTTTTCTATGACAAGTACTTTAGAACCTTGCCTTGCACCATAAAGTGCTGCAGTCAATCCAGCTGGTGCAGCTCCAATTATAATCATATCATATATCATTAAACATATCTCCCTTAATTAGATAAATTTTGAAAAAATATACAAATATCGTATATTATATATACCCTGCTTAATAGATAATCAACAATTATTTTGAGAATTCACGCATACGATCATTACGTCAACGCCACGCTTTAGCCGATTACAGTGCGAATTCTTATTGACATTGACATATTCTTATCGTACGCCTTTTATTATACATCGATTATTAAATTTTGTAAAGTATTAAATAAAAATAATTTTTATTCAAATTTGCGACTTCTTAATGTTTTTCAGATGTTTTTCATGAGTTTCCACATAAATTATATTATAAATTTGTAAATCCGTTTTGTCTAAGTGCTTCATAGAGTATTATGCTAACAGAATTTGCGAGGTTTAAACTTCTGGTTGTCGTTGACAACATTGGAATTTTTATACAGTTTTCACTATAATATTCCCGCAGTTCATCCGGTAAACCACATGATTCACTACCAAATACTATAAAATCTCCATCCATATATTTAACTTCATGATAATATTTATTAGTCTTAGTGGTAGATAAAAAGATTCTGGATTCTCCTACATATTGTAGAAAATCAATAAGTGAATCATGTATCACTAAATCTACATCTTTCCAATAATCCATGCCTGCTCTTTTAAGAGATTTATCATCGAGTCTAAAAGGAAATGGTCTTATTAAATGAAGTCTTGATCCTGTTAACAAACATGTCCTGCCAATATTTCCCGTATTAGAAGCAATCTCGGGTTCAAATAAACATATGTTGATCATTACATACCTCTTAGTATATGGTCAATAGCATGGGCTACACCATGGTCATCATTTCCGGTAGTTATATAATCAGCTTCATCTTTTACGGATTTTAGTGCATTGCCCATGGCAATTCCAAATCCTGATTCTCTTATCATTGGAATGTCATTTTCATAATCTCCAATTGCTACGATTTCTTCCATACTGTAGTTTAGTTCTTTGGTTAGTATTTCCAATCCACTGGCTTTGGATACTCCCTTTTTCATTATTTCGATACTATTAGGTCCTGATTTTGTGATCTCAAGTTTCTCTAAATCAAGTTGCTTTGTAAAGTCATCCATATCCGTTCCAGAAATATTAATAACAAATTTAGCAACTCCATGCCCTCTTTCCAATGCTCTTTTTATTGCATTTTTCGAAAAAAATGTATTCACCTGGAATACAATGTCATCTCCCATACTTACCGTAATATGCTTTATCCTATTGAGTCTTACGGCCTTAGAATAAAAAGTGTCATGGTCATAAAAATGATAGTATAACTTTTCCTCATCGCATAATTTAGCAATGTCTCTTGCAATACTATCATCAATAGGTGTGTAGCTGATAATGTTTTGATCACTATCAGCTACTACCGCACCATTACATCCTATAATCGGAATTTTTAATTGATTTTTAGTCGCATAGTATAATGCAGATGTATAAATCCTTCCGGTTACAAAAACAGGTATTATTCCATTTTCCACAAGTTTATTCAATGCAAGGATATTTTCTTTTGAAACTTCGTTATTATATAGTAAGGTTGAATCCAAATCACTTGCAAAAATTTTATATTTCATTCTGTCTCCAATTATCTATTTGTTCTAATAACTGCATTTATCGCAGGATAAACAGTTACTCCAAGCTCTTCAACTTCTCCTGTTGCTTCATTTTTTCTGTATGCCGCATAAGCCGAGCCTGTAACTCCTGCAGTCTTAACTGATTCTTGACCGGGCTCAAGCGAACTGTCATGAATATAGCTGGTTCCATGTGGGATTGAGTATAAATACTCGCTCCAAATAGATACATCATAGTTTTTTACTGTCGTATCTCCAAGTATTTCAATATAAATTCTACCAAATTCATGGTAAGTTTTTATTAATATAGGAAAATCAAACTGATTTCTAAAGGCAAAGTCAGCCAGACCATAGTCTACTGTAGCGTCAAGGCCTCCTGCTGAATATGGCATTATCATAGTATGTCCTGATCTGTTTACTATTTGTAGGTCGGCTCTAAGCGCTGCCTGATAAAGAGCTGTTGAAGTTTGACAAACTCCTCCACCATAACCGGGCACTTCTTCATCCCCAACTATAACTACAGCCAATTCGTATCCTTTATCAGGGGTTGTATCGCCAAGGTAGTTATTGACACTAAATGTCTCTCCGGGTCCTATAACGACACCGTTTAAATACTGGGTAGAAACTTCCACATTTTTTGCTCGTGACCAATAATGTCCATTAAAATATGACTCTGCTGCACCGATTACTCCATTAACTCTGTCTGCCTTTGCAATGTAGTTAGGATCAACCTTTACAGGTTTAACCGGAATATCAATGCTTCCACCTGTTTTAAGTTTGTCATTAATCAGTTGAGCCAATGCTTCTCTGTCAACTTCACGTCCATCTACACCCTCAGTAGCAACTACTTTATCATTTTCAGCATCATATTCGAATTTGCCATTAATAACTTCTATATATATATCATCGTATATTCCGTCTATTTTTTCGTTAAACGGTTCGGGATTTGTAGTAAATTCTAATTTAATGTCTGTAGGATTTTCTTTCAAAGCTTCAATTTTTTCGATTTTCTCATTTTCATCTGATGTATCTCTAGCTACATTAAATGCATCAGTTGCTGCTTTTTCATAGTTGAAATCAAATCCAAGCTCTCTTAATGTATAAGTGTAGTTAAACTCGTCAAATTTAAATTCCAATGGAGTATCGAGTTTAGAGTCATTCTCATCTTTTAATTTTTTGATAACATTGAGTCTATTGGTATTCGAAACATCTAGCCCCTCAATTGTAACGCCTTCATATATATTAAGTGAATTTAATAATTGCCATTTATTAAGATCTTTTTGTTTAAGTTGTTCTGAAGACGCAACAGCAGCTGTGGTTCCGTTTGGAATTGCTTTAATTCCAAAGCATCCGGTGCTCATAACCATAACACCAACAACAGTTGCAATTAAGGATACTTTCTTGCAGTTTTTAATCATCGTTTCCCCCTTGAAAATACTAGTACTTTGTACCTAAATCCTAACATATTTTATAATTTTTTACAAGAATTAACTAAAAAAGGAGACAGTCGTCTCCTTATTCTTCACTATCTGTTTCTTCAGTTGTTTCTTCCGGAACAGGCTCAGGCTCCGGATCCGGATCCGGAGATGCTTCCGCTACTGCCGGAGCATCAGGACCTTTTAATATAACTTCGTTGACAGCAGGGTAATAAGTCCCTCCAAGTGATTCTACTTCACCTGTACTTTCATTTTTACGATAAGCTTCGTAATAAGAACCTGTTACACCATGAGTTTTTACACGAGTTTCGCCTGGTGATAATGAACCATCATACTCATACTCGGTACTATATCCTATATCATATTGCCATTCTGAAAATAGTGATACATCATAATTTTTGACATTTGTATCTCCCCAAATTTCAAAAGTTACTTGACCTTCACTGTAGTAACCTCTTATTAAAATTGGGAAATCATAATTATTTTTAAATACTAAATCTGCCAGTCCGTATTCTATAGCAGCATCCAAACCGCCATCATAATAACTAAGGTTTAAGGTATGGGATTGTCTCTCGACAATTTCAAGGTCCGCTTTAAGAACCGCTTGATAAAGAGTGGTTGAAGTTTGACAAACTCCTCCTCCCATGCCGGGTACCTCTTTTGTACCAACTATTACAATGGATTGCTGGTAGCCCTTATCGTATGTTGTATCTCCAATACACTCGTTCACACTGAAAACCTGACCGGGTTCTACAACTATACCATTTAACTCATCAGTAGATACCTCTATATTAGTAACTCTTTCCCAAAACCATGGATTATAAGTTGATGATGCTGAACCAATTACTCCATTTACTCTTGCAGCCATTTCTTCATGATGAGGATTGATTTCTATAGGTGCAGTTGGAATCGCAATTGGTTCAAGCGATGTAGAGGACGCAAGAATCTTTTCTTTAAGTTCTTCAAAAGCAACTCCTAAGCCGGGAGTACCGGTTTTTGCGGTAACTTTACCACTTTCAGGATCAAATGAATAACCACCGTCAATTGCATCGATTTTAATCTCTTCATTTACAGCATTCATTACTGCATTAACAGTTTCTACGTTTTGTTTAAGTGTAACGGGTATGTCTACAGGATTTTCGGTCAAGTCTTTTATAAGTTCAAGCTTTTGTTCATCGCTGCCGTTTCTGCCATATTCGAAAGCACTTTGAGTGGCTTCCTCATAATCATAGTAAAACCCCAAATCTCTTAAACTATATTCAAAATTCTTATCTTCATAGTTAAATTTAATTTTTTGACTATCCAATAAGGGCTCTTTTTCTGCTTTTAACTCCTCAAGAGCAACAAGCCTTGCTTTTCCAGCAAAGTTCTTTCCATCGATATGAACGCCTTCATAAAGTGCTAGTGAGTTTAAAAGCTGCTCATCACTCATCTTGCTTTGAAGGGTGCTGTCTGCATTACTTGTACAACCAGCTAACGCCAGTACAACTAAACAGATAATCATATATTTATAATTACTTATTTTTCTCATCATTTCCTCCTGAAACGATAATCTATACAAAGTTCATTAAGTCTACATTCATTGCAAAGTGGATTTCTTGCCCTGCAAACTCTCCTGCCATGAAAAATAATCCTATGATGTGTGTTAGTCCACTCCTCTTTTGGAACTACCTTCATCAATTGTTCTTCAGTCTTTTCAACATTTTTTGCATTTACTAAACCTATCCTATTAGATACCCTAAAAACATGAGTGTCAACAGCTATTGCCTGTATTCCAAAAACATTTGATGCAACTACATTGGCGGTCTTTCTCCCCACCCCGGGAAGAGTCATTAACTCTTCAATCGTGTTAGGAACTTCACCATTATAGTCATTCAAAATCTTAATGCAGGCCCCGATTATATTTTTACTCTTAGTGTTGAAAAATCCGCAAGTTTTGATCATCTCTCCAAGTTTTTCTTCACCAAGAGCTATATAATCTTCAGGTTTTTTACATAATTTAAACAGTTCTTCTGTAACTATGTTTACTCTCACATCTGTACACTGCGCTGAGAGTATCGTAGCAACAAGTAAATCAAGTTCAGTTGTATAATTTAACTCAGCCCTTGCATCCGGATATAATTCTGCCAGAATAGCAAGAGCTTCAGTAATTTCGTCTTTTTTTAATTTCTTCCTCAATATTATCTAAAACTCCTCATAATAAGTGTCGTATACTTCTAGTTCATAAGTCTCTATTAAGTCCAGTATTTCATAATAAGCTTTTTCTAAAATATGTCTACTATAACTTACATTAGCTCCTGCCAAGCACAGAACATTATGAATGTCTGCATCCTCTACTTCAGCTATTGATACTTTAAATTTATTCTGAATTTTAGATATGATGCTCCTTCTAATGCTTCTCTTATCTTTTAAAGAAAAAGAATCCAAAAGCTTCATCTTATAAACATATTTTGCAAAATACATTTCTTCACCTACAATACTATCATAAAACACCATAAGATTATATCACAGATTTGTAATGTTGTAGATTATTTTTTCAACTATTTTTAATTTATTGCACAAATTATTACCTTTTTTTGATAACTTCGTTAATTTATGACAAATCAAATTTTCTTTTAAAATGAATAATATTTTCTTCCTTTAAAAAAGGGGTATAAAAAAGCCATAATAAAACCCTAAGATTTCATCATGACTTTTATAGCGTGAACTTACTTCATAAACTCTTGTATTGCACTATCACTTACAGCTAAAGGCCCGCCGATTACAACAACCTTTTCGACGTTATTTCCCTCTAAATACTCTTTAGTGCTATTTGGCAAAGAGTCTTTTTGAACCAATATCATAGGTGCATTCTTTCTTGCTGCGTAGTAACTAACTGCAAGTGCATCCGGGAAGTTTTCTCCGCTTGCTACAAATGCTTCGTCTGAGTTTTTAAAGAATTCCTCAGCTATTAGCTTAGCGGTTTCATATCTATCGCTTCCGCCTATTCTGCTGGTAATATCAAACAGGTTTTCTATCTCACTACCCACAGAGTTGAGACCACCGATAATTAGTGCTTCATTTATATCATATTCATCGATTAGACTTTTTTGTCCTTCTGATAAATTGTTGTTTTCTGTAAGCAGTATTGGCAATCCTTCTTTGGTTGCATATGGAGCAATGGTTAATGTATCCGGATAGTTTCTTCCATCTGCTATAATAGCTTTGCCTTTATTTCCTCTTTGTTCCAACACAAGCCTTGCAACCTTTTCTGCAGTTTCATATCTATCCAATCCTGCAGTTCTCTCAATTGAAATGCCTTCAAAAATACCTAACTCGTCTTCCGATACTGAATTTTCTCCACCAACGACTATAATATTTTTTGCACCAAGTCTTTTTATTTCTTCAAGCACCGCTTTTTGAGTCTCGCCTGAACCACTTAGCAAGAGTGGTCCATCAACTATACTTGTAAGTGGTTGAGCTGTGAGTGCGTCGGCAAAGTTTGATTCTGAAACTATTACTACTGTATCTGCCTTATCGAAAGTATTTCTACTTATTTCAATCGCTGTTTCTTGTCTATTTTGACCGGCTATTCTACTGATCTCGATCTGTGCGGTCTTGTCATCCTCGTCACTTGGGGCAGTTGGTTTAGATGGTTTCGTTGGCTCAGAAGGCACGCTTGGTGTAGGATCTATCGGCTTGACCGGCTTTTCCTTTAAGCCTTCAACAGCTTCATTAATTTTATCTATTGCATCTTTTATTATTTCATCTGTTAGTTCGCCTTCTAGTGCTTCCTTTGCAGACTTTAATGCATCTTCCAATACTTTATATGTTTCATCAGTATACTTATCCTTATCAATCGACTCAGCATCTTTTATTATCTCATTTAACTTTTCTAATAAATCTTTGTCTATAACATTCTCAACATAGATTACTTCTTGGTAAGGCAATGACCTGTCATTATTGAACTTCAAATGATCACTATTAGAAGTATATAACTTGACAACTACTTCATTTTTATCACTATCTAAATTACCTCTAAAAGAATAGTTTCCTATCTTTACAAGAGATTTCGGTAGCTGAGTTTCAGTAATTAAGCCATCTCTAAATGCGTAATTCCCTATCTCTTCTATTCCATCTTTTAAATCTAAATTTGTAAAGGTTCTGAACTTTTTATTTTGCTCAAACGCGTAATTTCCAATAATTTTAACATTTCCCGGCACAGTAAGTTTGGTCAATCTATGTGAACTAAATGCTCTTGATTTTATTTCTGTTACCGTCGAAGGAATATTCAGTTCGGTGAGTGGACAGCCCATAAAAGCAGATGCTCCTATAACCTCGAGACCTTCATGAAACTCAATATTCTTTAAATGGATATTCCTTGAAAGTATACCATCACCGGTGTTTGTAAGCGACTTGGATAGTTGAACATCAGTGAGTTGATTTAATGAAAATGCCCCATTACCTAATTCTTTAATACTATCCGGCATTATCAGTGATTTTAACTGATTTCCATTAAATGCCATTTCACCAATGTATTCTACTGTTTTAGGTAAGTCAATACTAGCTAAATTGTTAACCCTTAATGCGTC
>JAEZWM010000005.1 GCA_023443025.1 Bacillota bacterium | reverse complement strand
ACTCAATAGAGACTTCAGAGAAGTTATCGAATGATGGGAAAACCGTACTTTATTTTGCTGATGGTGAATCTGTAATAGGACTGATTGCAGTTGCAGACAGAATCAAACCAACATCAAAAGAAGCAATCGAGCTAATGCATGAAAAGGGTGTCTCGGTCTTCATGTTAACAGGTGATAATAGTGTTACAGCAGAAGCAATTGGAAGAGAACTTAAACTTGACGATGTAATAGCAGAGGTAATGCCGCAGGACAAAGAAGAAAAGGTCAGGGAAATAAAATCCAAAGGAGTTCCCGTTGCAATGGTTGGAGATGGAATCAACGATGCACCTGCACTAGCGAGAGCGGATGTTGGAATAGCCATAGGAGCGGGTACTGACATTGCCATTGATGCAGCAGATATAGTTCTTATGAAGAGTGATTTGGTAGATGTTGTCAATGCAATTGAACTATCAAAAAGGACAATAAAAAATATTAAACAAAATTTATTCTGGGCGTTTTTCTACAATGTACTTTGTATACCTCTTGCAGCCGGACTTTTTTATAAACCATTTGGACTAGCATTAAATCCGATGATTGCATCAGCTGCTATGAGTATTAGTTCAATTTTTGTAGTAACAAATGCATTAAGACTTAATAGCTTTAGGCCGGTTGCAGCCAGTAGAAAAGATGAATCTATGCATGTGAATGATGTAAATAAAGAGATAAAAATATATGAAGATAAAAAGGAGGATCGAAAAATGAAAAAAATAATCAAAATTGATGGTATGAGTTGTGGTCATTGTTCAGGCAGAGTAACACAAGTTTTAAACGATATAGAAGGAGTAAATGCAGTAGTTGATTTAGAAAATGCAAATGCTACCGTAGACATGCCTGAAGACATGGATATAAATATACTAACTAGTGCAATTGAAGATGCAGGTTATAGCGTAGTTGGAATAGAATAATGAAAAGCGATCAAAATAAGATACTTCGAAGACTTAAAACTGCAAGAGGACAAATAGAAGGGATTATAAAAATGGTTGAAGATGATAGATACTGCATTGACATCTCAAATCAGCTACTTGCAACCGAAGCGATTATAAAATCGGTTAATAAGATAATCCTTCACGATCACCTCAATCAGTGTGTTTTGAGTTCAATTGAAAGTAACGACATCAAAGATAAAGAAGAGAAGATAGAAGAAATTCAAAAAATACTTGATAAAATTCTAAAATAAGCCAATCGTAAAAGCGATTGGCTTTTTCTTTGAAAAATTTAATTACAAGTATTTTTACTCCTTGAACATATGAAATAAATAGAGCTTACAGAAATGTTATTAGCTAATTTTCATGTGATAATTACAATATTGTGGGTAAATAATTAAGTAGATGTGTTATGATATTAGATAGAGATTTAGTGATTAGTAATCAGTCTAATTGGAAAGGGATGAACTTTTTGAAAAACACAAATAAAATTATTTCGATATTAGCTGGTGTTGTAACATTTATACTTTTTAATGTAACATTTGCTCCATATTCTTATCCTGCATTTATGCCATTTTTGATTGGAGGCGGGGTATATTTTGCAGCTAATACCGTATTAAATACAGACGAAAAGAAAGTTAAGAAAATAGAATCAAAACCTGAAGTAAAAAAGATTCCAAAATTAAAGGTTGACATGTTAACGGATGAGATGGAATTAAAAGCCATGATGGATGAAGCTTATAAGGATCTGCTGCAGATTAGAAAAGGATATATGGAAGCAAAACACAAATCCATTCAAGAAAAAGGCGAAAAGTTGTTTAACACAGGAGTTAACATTTTTGAACATCTTAGAAAAAATCCTGCAAAAATCAGGCAAGCTAGAAGATATTTAACCTATTACTTAGACACAGCTGCAAATATAATGAATAAATACATCGGATTTATTGAAACTAAACTACATGATAGTGAACTGGAAGATATCTATCAAAAAACAGATAAAGCACTAGACATACTAAATGAAGCATTTAACAAGCAATTTGTAAAACTTTTACAAAATGAAATGATGGACATGGATGTTGATATAAAAGTTTTAGAAGATACTTTACGTACTGAAGGTTAATAAAAGGAGGAACTATGAGCGATATTAAAAAGTTTGAGGACAATCAGGAGATAACATTACAAGATCTCATAAAGCAAAAGGATGCTATTGAGAGAATGGAGCAGCAAAAACAAGAAGAAGTTGCCGAGATAGAACAAAAAGTTGAGAGAATCACCGAAGAGGATAGGGCAAAAATAGATGAATTAAAATCCGGAATAAACCTTTTAGACTCACAGCTTTCGGTACAGTATGGAGTTGGAGCACAAAGAAATCTATCTGCTTTTTCTGATACAATCCTTACGAATATTAAAGCAAAGGATGCAGGAGAAGTTGGGGTTCTTATGACTGAATTAATG
The DNA here is from genome assembly GCA_023443025.1 of Bacillota bacterium. Classification (GTDB taxonomy): domain Bacteria; phylum Bacillota; class Clostridia; order Tissierellales; family Peptoniphilaceae; genus Microaceticoccus. Next base: position 10,767 of record JAEZWM010000005.1, on the reverse strand, counting down.
GAAAAAGTAAAGGGACTCGAAATAGAAAGTATATCTGAAAAAGGTGGATTTTTTAGTAATCTTCCATTTGTAAAAAATGTTCAAACTAGCATCGATAGACTAATCAATAGATACGATGACATGGAAATCCAAATCGACAAGATTGAAGGTCAGCTGGATAGTGCAAGACTTGAGATGCTTAAAGATATTGCAATGTTTGACACCCTATATCAGAAAAATCTTGAATATTTCAACGATTTACAGCTGTATATAATCGCCGGTGAGGAGAAATTAAACGAAACGAGAAACACAGTTCTTCCAAAACTTAGAGAAGAAGCAATTCAAAGCGGTGAACCTATGGATGCACAGCTAGTAAGTGATTTTGAAGAGACGCTAAATAGATTCGACAGAAAGATTCATGACCTTAAATTGAGTAAGACCCTTGCAATTCAAACTGCACCTCAGATCAAACTTATTCAAAATAACGATAAGCTGCTAGTGGATAAAATTCAAACTGCGATTCTAAATACCATTCCACTGTGGAAGAGTCAGATAGTTATAGCTCTTGGACTATTCAGACAAGAAAATGCACTCAAAATGCAAAAGGCAGTTACGGACACTACAAATGAGCTTTTAAAACGTAACTCGGAGATGATAAAGCAAAATACTATAGGTGTATCAAAAGAATCTGAAAGAGGAATTATAGAACTAGAAACTCTCAAGAAGGTAAATGAGGACCTAATTACTACCATTCAAGAAACATTAAAAATACAAAGAGAAGGTAGACAAAAGAGACTACAAGTAGAAGCTGAACTTACTGAACTTGAAGGTAGATTAAAAGATACACTTCTTCAAAGTATTACGGATGAAAATAAATAGGGCTGTTTGTCTAATAGTGTAGTAATTAAATAGTTAAACATGGATCAGGCGGCAAATTAATGTTACCTGATCTTATTTTTTACATTAAACAAAGACGATTTATTAACAATAGGGACTATTTTTAAAATATTTTATAATAGTAAATGGGAGGGAATATGTTAAACGCATTTGATTTTGAAAAATATGAGTACAAATATAGTGAAGCAAAAGGCTCAGATCTTCGAAAGGAATTTGGACTTCTCCAGAGGAAAGTAAAAGAGATGGGAATTCCTGTTTTAATCCTGATAGACGGATGGGAGTCTGCGGGTAAAGGTTATGTGATTAATGATCTGGTTAGAGAAGTTAATAATAAATACACCAAAGTTCATGTGATTGATGCTATGACAGAAGAAGAAAAGAACAAGCCATTTATTTGGAGATTTTGGGAGAAAATTCCTGCCAAAGGTGATATTGCGGTATTTGATAGAAGTTTTTACTACGACATCATGGACAGATACGACTTACCGGAAAAGAAATTTAAAACCTATCTTGAAGATGTCGAAACCATTGAAAGACAGTTAACGGATGATGGAACTCTGATATTAAAGTTTTTCTTAAATATCACAAAAAAGACCCAAGCAAAAAGAATCGATTCTTATGAGAGAGATGAGTTTAAAAAAGTATTGATAGATGATAAAGATTTAAGGCAGCAGAAAGACTTTGAAAAGTATAAAGAGCATTTTAATGACGTACTTCATAAGACTAATTTTAAAGATTCAAAATGGCATCTTATTCCATCTGAGTCCATGAAAAAAGCTTCACAAGAGGTTTTAGGGATAGCAAATGATATCATTAAGAAGACTATTTTTAAGTACATGGAAAGTGGAAGTATTATCAAACAATACGATATTGAGTTTCCAAAGACCACAAGATATATAGAGGAATTAGATTATACAAAGGCACTAACAAGAGAAGAATATGAACAAGAAAAAAGTCTTCTAGAGGGTGAACTGGCTTCACTGGGATATGAGTTGTACAAAAAGAAGATTCCTTCAATGATAATTTTTGAAGGGGTGGATGCAGCTGGTAAAGGTGGTGCTATAAAAAGACTTACCAAATGCTTCGATCCAAGAGGATATGAAGTTGTTCCAATCTCTGCACCTAGTGAACTTGAAAACTCGTACCATTATATGTGGAGATTTTGGAAAGAAGTTCCCACAAAAGGTAGGATGGTAATCTTTGATAGGTCATGGTATGGTAGAATTCTAGTTGAGAGGATTGAATCTTTTGCAAATGAATTCGAATGGAAAAGAGCCTATAGAGAAATAAATGAAACAGAAAAACATTTAAAACGTTCCGGTATGCTTGTGCTGAAGTTTTTCTTATCAATAGATAGTAATGAACAGCTAAAAAGATTCAACGAAAGGCTACTAGATCCTGAAAAGACATATAAATTGACTCAGGAAGACTGGAGAAACAGAGAAAAATGGGATCAATACATCGATGCTTATGACGACATGCTTACTAGAACTTCAACAGATCATACTCCGTGGATAATAATTCCTGCAAATGATAAATACTATGCTAGAATTAAGGTTATGAAAGAGGTACTGGAAAGGGGTAAAGCCTTTATAAATCAATTAGAAGAAAAGTAGTTAAAATATAAAATAAAGGAGAAAATATGGAAAAAACAAATTGGGATTTATCAAAGATTTATAGCAGTGAAGAAGATTTTTATGCTGATTTAGAAAGAATAAGAAAGGGAGCTAATAAGTTAAAAGAGTTAAAGGATGACTTTTCCGCCAACTTCAAAGAAATTTTAACCACTTTTGTTGAAGTATCAGAACTCAGTCAAAGAACATATGTATATTCACATATGAAACGTGACGAAGATAGTAGGGTGACTTTTGGACAAACAGTTGCACTCGAATCTGAAGCTGTTAACAATGAATTAAGCACTGCAGCATCATATATAAGACCTTCGCTTTTAGCATTAACAGACAATGAACTTAATGAGCTAATTACTCAAAATGATTTAGAAAAATATAGAGTTTATCTGGAAAAAATGTTTAGATTTAAACCTCATACTCTATCTGATAAGGAAGAATATATAATGGGAGCAATGGCAAACTCTCAGGAAGCTCCTGAAAATGCATATTATCTACTTATGAATGCAGATATGATATATCCTAGAATAAAAAGTTTAGATAATATAAGGCTTTCGGCTGCAAACTATGTAAATCTACTAAAAAACAGTAATCGTAAAGTTAGAGAGGAAGCATTTGACAAGATGTATAAAACCTTAAAAATGGTTGACAATACTATATCATCTACTCTTTACTCAAATATAAATAATACAGTAACGGAAGCAAGGCTTAGAAACTATGAATCAGCACTAGAAATGGCACTTTTTGCAGATAATGTTGAATTAAAAGTATATGACACTTTAATAGAAGTTATAAGAGAAAATCTGCCAACTCTTCATGAATACTATAAGATAAGAAAAGAGCATTTAGGATTAGAAGAACAGCATATGTATGATGTTTATCTACCACTTACTTCAGATTATAATGTAGAGATTCCTTATGAAGAAGCAAAAGAAATTCTTTTAAAAGCTTTAGCACCATTGGGTGACGAGTATATCGAAATTCTAAAAGAGGGTTTTGAAAGTAATTGGATTGATGTATATCCTCGTGAAGGTAAGAAGAGTGGAGCCTATTCATGGGGGGAGTATAAAAGTAGTCCTTATATCCTGATGAACTACACAGATGATTTAGATTCGCTATTTACACTTGCTCATGAACTGGGACACTCGTTACACAGTTATTATTCTAGAAAAAATAACGATTTTGTTTATTCAGGATATACTATATTTGTAGCTGAGGTTGCTTCTACAACAAATGAACTGTTACTATTGGATTATCTAATAAAAAATGCATCCAGTGATGAAGAAAAGCTATATCTTATAAATCACTATGTAGACAGCTTCAAATCAACCGTATTCAGGCAGACCATGTTTGCAGAGTTTGAAAAGATAACTCATGATCTATTAGAAAAAAACCAAGTCCTTACACTAGATGTCTTCAATGAAATCCATTACAAGTTAAATGTAGATTACTTTGGCGATGCGGTGTTTGTAGATGATGATATAGCATTAGAGTGGGCAAGAATACCACATTTTTATTCTGATTTTTACGTTTATAAATACGCCACAGGTTTTACCTGTGCGGTACTACTGTCTCAAAACATATTAAATGGAAAAGAAGGAGCGCTAGAAAAATATTTGAACTTCTTAAAGGATGGAGGAAACAATTATCCTATAGATCAACTAAAGGCAGCAGGGGCGGATATCACTAAAAAAGAAACCTTGGATTTAGCAATGAATGTATTTAAAGAACAAGTTAAAGAACTTGAAAATCTATTAAAGAAAAACAGTTAATCTAAAAGGTCAAAGTCAAGAGCTTTGGCCTTTTAAAATTTAGATTAAGACTAGTTAAACACAGTTCTACTAATAATTATTATATACTAGTTTTAGTATGTCTTTTTTTGAAGAGTAAATTTCACGCATTTATCAATATTATAAAACAAACAAATCTGAAGCTTTGAACTTTATTAAAACACATAGATATGATATTATAATATAATGAATAATTACTATATTAATTTTTAGTGAGAGGTGTATGTAATGGACAATAGAGAAAAAGCTTTAATTGATAATTACTTGGAACTTGGACGTTTGACACATAAAAGCTACCTTAACAAAAATGAAGATAGAGATGAATTTATTAATATTTCAAATCAAATTGTAGAATTAGAAAGTCAAATTTATAATGAAAAAAGAGAATCTGTTCCTGCAAAAAAAGATATGATATGTCCAAACTGCAGATCAGACTATGACGATGAAACTATATTTTGTGCGAATTGTGGTTACAACATTGAAGAGTTTTATGCTGATAAATTAAATTGTGAGTTTTGTTCTACTATGATTTCAAAAAATGATAGGTATTGTAGTGCATGTGGCGGCATGCAGGATAGCGAGGTCAGATAGATGACTGATTACAAGAACTATAACCCGGAAACGGGAGATTGTGAAAATAGTAAATTACTTAATGGTGTAGATAATTATTCCATGATTAACAATTCAAATGCCGGTAATTATGATTCTCAAACAGGTGAACCACATTACAGCTTTAGAATTAGTGATGGGATAACGGAAAATAAAACCGAGGAAGTTGGTATTCTAGATCGAATTAAAGGCTTGTTTGGGCTGAGTGAAATAAAGGGGAAAGAATAATGAATAAATGTAAAAATTGTGGTAACGAATTGAACAAAAATGACAATTTTTGCAAGAAATGTGGAACTGAAGTTGAAAATATTTCGGAACATTCTTGTTCAAATTGCGGTTTCAATTATGCTGTAGGCGACAATTTCTGTAAAAAATGCGGTACCAAAATTGAAGCAAAAATACCTATTTCTAACGAAGAGAAAGATGATTTCAAATTTGATTATAGTAAACCTTATGATGAATTATACGATAATGTAAAAGAACCAAAATCAGATCCTATTGATCACTCTGTATCTGACAAAGATATGGATATTACAAGAGAAATACCAATATCAGATGCTGAGTTTACAGATGATGAGCTTGACATTCCAGCTTTTTTCAAAAAATCAAAAAAGACCGTTGACAATTTATTCAGTGGTGATAAAAAGTACGAATCAGAAAGAATATCTGATGACATTGAAGAAGAAATCGAGACTATAAGTGAGGAACCAAAAGAGGAATTCTCACAAGATAGCAAAGATCATACAGTACTTCTCCCATCACTTGATGATTATGAGCAAGGATCTAGATTTGAAGATAGAGTTGTACTATCTGAAGAGAAAAAGAGACTAATTAAAGAGTCAAAAGAAAAAGCAGATACAATAAATCATGATATAGAAGAGCCTCAAACTAGCGAAGAAGAATTAACATCTACTCAAAAAATTAGATTAGCAGATAGTGAAAGACAAATTGAAAACAGAAAAGTTCGAACGGTTAAAACATCAGATGAAGATAAAAAAGTAAAAACGGAAACCGAAAAAAAGGACAAAAAACCATTCAAGCTAAGCACTTTTATACTACCAGCACTAATTGTACTAGCTGTATGTAGTGTTCTTTATGCGACAGCTTCAGGGCTTACCGATAAGAAGAGAGTTATTTCCAGATTTGAAGATGCTGTAGCGAATGAAAACATTCAAAATCTGCAAAAAGTTGTAGTAAGTTCAGATGAAGACCTTCCTATTACAGAAGAGAGATTAGCACCATTTGTAAAATTGATGAAGTCTGATCAGATTTATAGATCTTCATTGATAGGAGCAATAAAAGAAGACTCTTCCAAGCTTAGCATAGATGAAAACTATAAGAGTGAACGTAATTATAGGCTTGAAAGTGTTGGAAGTAAATATCTGTTCTTTAAAGACTACAAGGTCATACTAGATCCATTACTATTGAGTGTTGCGGCTCCTGAAGGATCAAACTACACCTTAGCAGGTGAGCAGTACACAGGCAATGCGGATAATATCAAGCTGTTCCCGGGAATATACTCATTATTAAACAATACAAATAATGAAACATATGAAGTAAATGTATCACCAACAAACGACAATATGCAGATGGGACATTTAAATATTAATCTCGCTAGCTTAACACCGGCTGTAGCTGAAACTAGTCCGGAACAACCCGAGCAGACAGCTCCTCAAGAAGAACCTGCTCCAACAGATAATAACAAATGGGCAGGCGAAACTGAGTTTCATATTGACACAACACAAAAAGATGCAAGAGTATTTATTAATAACGAAGACACAGGACTTACAGTTACTGAATATAACGAAATACCACTAAAATCAGTTGTCTCAGGCGATAAAATCAAACTTGCAATAGATTATCCATGGGGCACCGGGTACTCAGAAGAAGTAACTCTATCAGGTGAAGCACTTCTAAGTCTTTATGTAGACATGGATAACGAAGCTACAATGAACCATATTATCTCTAGAATAGAGAAAATGCTTAAAGAAGATGGAATGGCTAGAAGAAATATGAGCATGGATGGATTCACAACTATTATCGAACCGGAACTAAGCACAACACAGAGTATAATACAAACAGGTATCGACAATGGAATGACTTACTATAGGGTATATGATAATTTCTACTATGATCCAAGTTCGTTCTCTGTTGAATCAGGAGAAAATGGAGCATATACCGCATATATAGGAGGTAGATTAAACTTCCATGCAACTGAGTTCCCAAAAGGATCATCCATAGAAGATGGATATGAACCATACGAGATGTCACAAATAACAGGATTCCATTTAACATTTGATCCTGATAAAAATGACTGGTTCATAAATATGTGGGGAGAAACTGAAAGATATATCAATTTAGAAAATTTAATCGATCATCCAGTGGGTGAGTAAACAAATCGGTGCGTGATTCGCACCGATTTAAAATGGAAAAGGAGGTAAAATGGAAGGACAAAAAAGAGGAACAATTACAAGATTTATTCCTTATTTTAATGATTATAAACATATACTGTTTATCGACTTGTTCTTTGCTGCTCTAACTACCGTCTGTGAATTAGTATTTCCACTTATATTTAGGTATCTAACAAATACCGCAATGACGGATAGGACTGCGCTGACACTAAACGTAGTGGGTAGACTTGGATTACTTTATTTAGGACTGAGATTGGTAGAAATAGTTGCACAATACTATATGCAAAACATCGGTCATGTAATGGGTGCGCGTATAGAAAAGGATATGAGGAGAGATTTATTCTCACACCTACAAACACTTTCAGATAATTTTTATAACAATACCAAAGTTGGGCATATCATGAGCAGGATTACAGCCGATCTATTTGATATAACTGAATTCTCTCATCATTGTCCGGAAGAGTTTTTCATCGCAGGTATTAAAATATTTATATCCTTTATAATACTTGCTAGAATTAATCTAGTACTGACGGTAGTTATCTATACATTGATTCCACTAATGATTCTAGCCTCAACAGCATATAGAACAAGACTAAAAAAATCATTCATGGACCAACGTAAACATATAGGTGAACTAAATGCAGGTATTGAGGACTCACTACTCGGAGTTAGGGTGGTTAAATCTTTTACCGGTGAGGATATCGAAAAAGATAAATTTGAAAAAGACAATGAAGAATTCTTAAAAATAAAGAAAAGAACCTACAGAAATATGGCCGGATTCCAGGTGGTCAACAGATCATTTGATGCACTAATGAATTTATCGGTGATACTACTCGGTGGATACTTCGTAATATCGGGAAGAATCGATCCGGGTGATTTAGTGGCATATGTATTATATGTTTCCACACTTCTAATGACAGTTAGAAGGATTGTAGAGTTTACGGAACAGTTTCAAAGGGGCATGACAGGGATTGAGAGATTCTTTGAAATTATGGATGAAAAGCCTGACATCGTCGATAGACCGGACGCGATTGAACTAAAGGACGTCGATGGGCATATAAAATTCAACGATGTATCATTTAATTATGAAAATCATGACGAACAAATACTAAGAAATTTAAATCTCGAAATACATCCAGGTGAAAACATAGCCATAGTGGGTCCATCCGGTGGTGGTAAGACCACACTGTGTAATCTCATACCGAGATTCTACGATGTAAAATCAGGTTCAATAACACTGGATGGTACAGATATAAGGGATATCAAATTAAAATCCCTAAGAAGCGCCATAGGTATGGTAGCACAAGACGTTTATCTGTTTTCAGGTTCAGTTTATGACAATATAGAATATGGAAAACCCGGAGCTAGTAGAGAAGAAATAGAAACAGCTGCAAAACTAGCCGGAGCATATGACTTTATAATGGAATTACCAAGTGGATTTGAAACCTATGTAGGAGAAAGAGGAGTTAAACTCTCAGGAGGACAAAAGCAGAGAATCAGTATTGCCAGAGTATTCTTAAAGAATCCGCCAATCCTAGTTCTAGACGAGGCAACATCCGCACTGGATAATACAAGCGAAAAGATTATCCAAAAGTCACTGGAACAGCTATCAAAAGGCAGAACGACACTGACAATTGCACATAGACTGTCAACTATTAAAAATGCAGACAAAATCATAGTATTAACAGAAGACGGCATCCAAGAAGCCGGAACGCATGAAGAGCTTTTAAGAGCAAAGAGAACCTACTACGAACTATATAAGATAGGAAATAGCTCGTTAAATACTATGGAATTAAGCGTATAAGAAAAGAGCATCGAAAGTGATGCTCTTTTTTTATTATTTTCTTAATTCCTCAATCACATCATAAGTTACTTCACCATCTTCAACGGTAAGAAGAACATCTCCATTGTTTGGATTGACTACATTGATAGTTATACCGGTCCCATGGTTTTCTTTTATGCTCTTGGCCTCTGTAGTGAGTTTATCGACTACCATAGACCAAGCACTACGTAAAATCGGATTCCTTGCAGCCTTATTTATATCACCTAGATACTTTTCAGCTTCTCCAATTGGTTTTAAATTAAGAGTATTATCATCTATAGTTACTTCTGCAATATCAGAAATTTGACTCTCGAGTTCTGATTTTACAGCCTCCATATCTATTTTATTTTCTTCTTCTTTTTTCTCTTCCATTTTCTTTTCCTCAACTTTTACTTCAATCTCTTGAACCGGGATTTCTTCCGTTTTACTTTTCTCAGGCTTGTTCTTCTTACCACCAAAACATCCTGTGAGCAGAAGAGCTGCCATCAATAATATTAATATTTTTTTCAAATTAACCTCCTGTTGAAATTCTATATAAAATGTAATTATCTCCGTCTTCTATATTATACTATGTATTTCGAATCTAATAAAGCTTATAAAGATTACAAAATGTTAATGATGGAAAAGTATGAACTTACAAAATAGATACTAAAACCAATTGTTAACCGAAAACACACTTAAAATTATATGTGTATTTAAGCGGCTTTTAAAAGCTATTTAACACTACTTTCTCAGTATTTATTAACGTAAAACATGTCCATAATCATTATAAAAAATATTTAAGTAATAAAAGTGCAAAGTTCTTTAAAAATGTTGAATAATAAAATTAACCAATTATTAACAAACAATATATAAGCATTTTAAATAGATGAGTTATCATACTAATTGCAACACTGTAAATAAAACTCCCAGAAAATACTCTAATTAAAAAAGAGTGAGTAATTAGAAATATTTAATTTATATAAAACTTCTATCTATACACATATTACTAGAGAAGAATCTTGTATTAATCATTTATTAAACTTAAGTATTACTGTTATAAAAATTGCTACTGTTCTAAAAAAGATTAAAAAAACTATTTCAAGAGAACTAAAGCGAAACCCAAGTATATCATATAACCAAATTCATATTAATGAGTATTATCCAACCTTTTCAAATAATAAGTACATAGAAACACGAATAAAATGCATAAGACAATTAAATGTGATACAGATATTCTTGAGCATATAATTGAAAATATTAGTGCTTGTTGGAAGAACAAGTAGCGAACAGATCTACGTTTAAAACAGATAAAATTCCTTCGAACTTAACAATCTATAGGCTTATCCATGAAAGATTTTCATAAAGATTCTAAGAAATTAAAAAGAAATATTTTTAAAAGACTTTGAGAAAAAGTGACTTTGTTTAAAGTTAATCAAAGCAAATTATATAAAGACAGAAATTTGCTTTGATTATAAAAAATCTAACGAAGTAATTTAGTTAATCGTATTAGGTATTACATTACATTTAAAATAAAAAAAGCATGCTGTAAGGAGAGGTAGAATGAAAAATTTTAAAAGTATCAAATTATTAATCTTTAACGTTGTGGCATTGGCGATGGGTGTAGCTGTATTGGTATTAAATATCCTATC
>JAEZWM010000108.1 GCA_023443025.1 Bacillota bacterium | reverse complement strand
ATTTTATTTATTATATTTTCAGTTATAGTATCATCTATTTTTTTGTCTTGAAAGATTTCCGATGCAGCTATCGCTTGTCCAACAAGCATCGGAAGACCATCAGAGTATTTCAATCCGGCATTCATAGCATCGAGTAAGAGTTTAGTTCTACTTGGATTATATATTACATCCACAACTGCTTCAAGATTATTAAATATATCCAAATCAACAATCGTTTCAAGGTTGTTTGGATACATTCCAACCGGAGTTGTATTAACGATTATATTTGCGTCTTTATAATCCTTTATATCACTTAATAGTGGACTGGTTTTTCTACTTAATTTCACAGCTTCACCACCTTTGTTCTTCAGTACTGCAAAAGCGGTTTTTGAAGTGGCTCCATCTCCAAGAATTATTACTTTTTTATTTTTTACTTCAATCGCTCTAGAATCCAGTATATATTCAAAACCATAATAATCAGTATTATCTCCCAATACTTCTCCGCTATCCTTTTTGAATACTGTGTTTACGCATCCTATCTCCTTAGCTCTATCAGAAATGATATCGCAGTATTTCATCACTTCTTCTTTATATGGGATTGTGACATTGAAGCCTTTAATTTCAGGATTTTTTATAAGCTCTCCTATTTTATCTATCTCTCTTTCAAAAAGCTCATATTTATAGTCGCCTAATTCTGCATGGATTTGAGGAGAATAACTATGTCCTAAGACCTTACCTAAAAGACCGAACTTCATCTTACTGCTCCTGATAATTTCCCAAGAAGGCAAATTTGTCTGAATTACGATAGAAATCATCTATCAGCTCTCGAACATCTTCAGACTCCACACTTCCATCAAAATCAAAATAGAACATGAATTCGAAATCAGTTCCGGGGATTGGTCTGGATTCCAATTTAGTAATATTCAGTCCAAGTGCAGCAAATCTGGACATTATATTAAATAGACCACCAGGTTCATGAGGTGCTGTAAGCATCAGCGACACTTTGCCTGATCCCGGATAAACAGTTAAATCCTTGGTTATACATATAAATCTCGTATAGTTATTATCGCTATTTTGAATGTCGTCATTTAGTATATCAAGTCCATAAAGGTCTGCACAATATTTTGATGAAATTGCTGCAATATCTTCTCTATCACTTTCTGCTATGAACTTGGCTGCAGCTGCTGTGTTTGAAAAATATGTTATCCTTATATCCGGATTATCCTTTAAAAACTCACTGCACTGATCCAGTGCTTGAGGATGTGATACTACTTCTGTAATGTCTCCCATTTTAACCCCTTCTTTAGCAAGCAGTACATGCTTCACATAGAGCTTATAGCTTCTTACTATTGAGAAGTTTTTTTCTAGCATTAGGTCATATACTTCTTTTACGGAGCCATTAGAACTATTTTCTATTGGTAGTATCCCAAAGTCACATAATCCATTGTTAACGGCATCAAATACATGTCCAAAAGTTTTGAAATACATTATATCTCCCATTGGAAATATTTTATCACACGCCTGCTGAGAATAAGCTCCCTCAGTTCCTTGAACTGCTATTGTACCACTATTAGGAAATACTCTCGGGCTATCTTTAATCGCCTCTTCCAGTTTTTTTGAAAAAGAACCATCACCTGCAAGTAGCTTGGTTTGATAGCTCTTGCTCACTGAAAACAATGTATTGTAGAGCATTCTGGAATAGGTTTTTAATTCATCTGACTTACCGGAAACCCTTGATAATATTTCTCTTTCTCTACTCTTATTACTGAGTGCCAGTTTTTTATCCTTTTTCTCCTTTGCTACTTCTGAACTCAGTTTCATCCTCTGTTCAAAAAGTTCAAATATCTTATCATCTATAATGTCAATTTCATTTCTAATCTTATCTAGGCTCATGTTCTACCTCCATAGGTCTAATATTACCAGTGCACATACCGCCTCAATCACCGGTACTGCTCTGATTGCAATGCATGGGTCATGTCTTCCTTCTACAGTTAAATCTTTTTCTGTATTTTCTGTTATTGAAAAGGACTTTTGTGTCTTTGAAATAGATGACGCAGGCTTCATACAAACTTTAAATTTCATCGGCATCCCATTTGTAATGCCTCCTACAACTCCGCCGGAATGGTTGGTTATTGTACTCACTTTTCCATCTATAATCTCAAACTCGTCGTTATGTTCAGATCCTTTCATAGTAGCAGCTCCAAAGCCTGTGCCAAATGAAATCCCTCTAATTCCGGGAACACTGAATATTGCTCTTGACATCATGGATTCAAAACTACTATAGTTTGGTTCTCCAATGCCAACAGGTAACCCGACGGCCATGCAAGTAATTTCACCACCAATCGAGTCTCCTTCTTCTCTTATTTTGTGGATTAACTCCTTCATCTTTTCTCCTTGACTTTCATTTATAACAGGAAACTCACTACTTGCAATTTTCTTAAGTTCCTCTATATCCGGAGCAATATCATCCCATTCATCGTCTAAAACTCCACCAACACTAGATAAGTGTGCGGCTATGGTAACACCTCGTCTCTTAAGTATCTGTAGTGCTATTCCACCGGCAATGCATAGTGGAGCTGTTATTCTGCCTGAGAAGGGTCCACTGCCACGCATGTCCATATGCCCACCGTATTTTACATATGAAACATAATCAGCATGAGAAGGTCTGGGAACATCTCTTAGGTTGTTATAGTCAACGGATCGGGCATCATTATTCCTAATAATTGCGCATACAGGACTTCCAACGATAGTGTTGTCTATTATTCCCGATAAAAATTCAGGTATGTCGTCCTCTCTTCTTTTTGTAGTGTAATCACTTTTACCCGGTGCTCGTCTATTTAAGAAGCTCATCAGCTCATCCATATCGATTTTTTCTCCTGGTGGAAGACCATCAATTACAACCCCGATTCCCTTACCGTGCGACTCTCCAAAAACAGTCGTGGTTACTCTCTCACCTAATATTGCCGTCAATTATAACACCTCCTAATTGTGTAAAATCTTCAAAAAAAGTCGGGTATGATTTAGTTACAGCACTTGGGTTTTTTATAGTTACATTTTTTTTGCTAATCATAGATGCTATACTTGATGCCATTACTAATCTATGATCTCCGAAGGATTCTGTAACTCCTCCCTCTAAACCATCTGTACCATAAACATAAAGCTCATCATTGCTGATTTTTACTTTTCCGCCTAAATCTTGAATCATTTTTGCGACCGATGCCACTCTGTCGCTTTCTTTAAGTCTCAATCTTTTTATATTATAAAACTTTGTTACTCCGTTCGCTACGGAACTGGCAGCTACAGCAAGTATGGGCAAGCTGTCAGGAATTTCTTTTAAATCAATTTCTGTTCCATTTAGTTCTGAACGTTTACAAACTAAAACTCCTTTTTCATTTTGGATCTCTCCACCCATTTTCTTGAGAACATCAACTACAGCTTTATCACCTTGAACAGAGTCCATTTTCAATCCCCTTATTCTAATACCTTCTCCTAGAAGACCGGCTATCATAAAAAACGCTGCATTTGACCAGTCTCCCTCTATTTCATAATCTGAATAGATATACTTTTGTGAATCAATGATGTATGACCGCCCACTGCTTTTGACTTCCACACCAAATTTGCTTAACACATCTATTGTAATATCGACATAAGGCTTTGACTCTAATTCAGTTTCTAATTTAATCTCAGTCTTTCCCTCAAGCAATGGACCGGCTAAAAGCAATCCTGAGATGTACTGTGAACTCACATCACCTGGAAGAGTAAATACACCTGATTTAAGTAATCCCTTAGTGGTAAACGGTAGTTTATCGGAGCTAAATGAAACTCCATGCTCCTTCATCTCGTTCATTAAATCCGAAATTGGTCTATCCGGAAGTCTTCCTCTTCCAACAAAACTGCATTCTTCATATAAGGAAGCTGCAACAGGTAGCAAAAACCTAAAAGTAGATCCACTTTCACCAACATCCAAAATAGGAACCGTAACTTTTTTTAAAATGGGCTTAACCAAAACTCCACCCTCATCAAGTGGTAAAATCTCCGATCCTAGCTCCCTTAAACATTCAATTGTAACATCTATATCATCTGAAGTCCCGGTATAAAATAGCTTTGAGGGTGAATCACTTAAAGCTGCTGCAATCAGAGCTCTATGAGCATATGATTTTGATGGGATTGCAACAATACTTCCATTCAATCCCTCACCGTTAATCGTAATCATTTTCTACCCCCTTTTCTATTATTCCGTATAATTCTTCAAATTTAATTGTCTCAATAAATGGATCAGATATATCTTTAATTCTAACTACATTCAATTTATCTCCCCTGCTCTTTTTATCGCCTTTACAATTATCATAAAGTTTATCGACGGGGTAAGCTGTTTTTGTAGGTAGATTATTTATTTTTATTGTGTTTATAATTCTTTTGTAGCTTTCTTGACTTAAGTTCCCTTCATTTAAATCTGCTCTAGCTATAATTGCCATACCAATGGAAACTGCATATCCATGTCTTAATGTGTAGTCACTTAGCTTTTCTATTGAATGGCCAATTGTATGACCCAAATTTAATAATTGCCTTTTTCCTGCTTCAAACTCGTCTTCTTTAACAATATCCGCTTTATGCTGAACACATACCCTTATTATCTCATCTAAGTTCATGGTTTTCGAATCTACCGGAGAGTTTAATATATCCAAAAGATCACCGTCAAATAGAACCGCATACTTTATAACTTCAGCTACTCCACTTCTGAAATCTTCCTCCGCTAATGTCTGTAACATATCAGGGTCGCATAACACCATCTTTGGCTGTTTAAATGCTCCCACTAAATTCTTACCGGCTCTTAAGTTAACTGCGGTTTTTCCTCCAACGGATGAATCAACTGCCGCTAAAAGTGTAGTTGGGATTTGAATAAACTCAATCCCTCTTTGATAAATTGCAGCTGCAAAACCTCCAAGATCTCCGATAACTCCTCCCCCTAGGGCTATTAGAATATCTGATCTCGAAAACAAATTGTCTGCCATAAACTCCATTAGTTCTTCAAGAGCATGAAATGATTTTGAAGTTTCGCCAGATGGCACAACATACTTTATAGCTTCAATTCCAAGATCAACAAACTGCTTCATGGCTCTTTCTCCATATAATGCATCTACATTCGAATCGGTAAGAATCAAATACTTTACATCATGATTCTTAATATATTTACTTAATCTATTAAAAATTCCTCTATCAATCAATACCTGGTAAGGATTTAAACTATCTACATTTACAGTTTTCATTTTAATTACCCTCTTTTGGATACATCATTTGCTTAGCTACAACTCCGCTATCTAGTAGTTGTTTTAATTCTTTTTCATCACTTATTTCTAATGCATATTTATATTTTTCAAGCTCTTTGATTAAGCCATTGATTTCAGATATAAGGTTGTCACTATTTTTAAAAAACAATTCTGTCCACATTTCTGAGTCTAATGTAGCTACTCTAGTCAAATCTTTTAAGCTGTCCGCAGAATATCCAAAATGATCTACTGCAGCTTTAGATTTTACAAATGCATTTGATACGACATGAGCAAGCTGCGATGTGTAGGCGATTATCTTATCATGTTCTTCATCTGTAGAAATTTTTATATTACTAAAACCAATTTCATATAAATACTGTGAAATCCATTCAGGAACATCATTTTGATGTGGTACCAGAATCATCGAAGCTCCCTTATAAAGATCTTTAGATGAGTTATTATATCCTCCAATTTCCCTACCTGCCATGGGGTGACCACCAATATAAGTGAATTGGTTTTTTAAGGATATAGGCAGAATAGTTTCAGTAACATCTCTTTTAACTCCACATAAATCAATAACTATACCTCTGATGATAGGGTTTTCTTCTATATATTTTTTTGCAACGCCGGGCCTTACTGCTAGGAGCATTAAATCCATCTCTACAGTATTTGAAGTCTCTAATTCCTTGTTTATTGTACTTTCATCAATGGCTCTTTTTACAATTTCTTCGTTTATATCAAGTCCATAAACTTCAAAGTCAGTATAAGCAGTTGTAGCCTTGGCGAATGAACCCCCGATTAATCCTAGCCCAACAATACCTACCTTTTTCTTCATTTTTATATTCCATTAAGTGCTTCTCTTAATTTAAATATCGACTTTGCTGTTTCATCGAATACTTCCGGTTTAAGAGATTGAGGTCCATCACAAAGTGCTTTTTCAGGATCGTTATGAACTTCTATCAGTAGTCCATCTACGCCTGCTGCTGTTGCGGCTAAAGATAGCGGTTTTACCATTTTGTACATGCCGGCTGCATGACTAGGGTCTCCGATTATTGGTAAATGCGTAACTTCTTTTAGAAATGGTATTGCTGTAACATCGAAAGTATTTCTAGTGGCCGTTTCAAAGGTTCTAATACCTCTTTCGCATAGCATTACCTCAGAGTTACCACCTGCCATTATATATTCCGCAGACATTAACCACTCTTCGTAGGTAGCGGATAAACCACGCTTTAATAGAATGGGTTTATCAACAGCACCAAGTACTTTCAATAATTCAAAATTTTGCATATTTCTTGCACCAACCTGGATAATGTCAACATGCTCAAAGTAAATAATTTGTTTAGGCTCCATAATTTCAGTTACAATTGGTAATCCCGTTACTTCCTTTGCTTTTAAAAGCAGCTCAATTCCTTTTGCACCAAGTCCCTGGAATGAGTAAGGTGAAGATCTTGGTTTGAATGCACCACCACGAAGTATATTTGCACCTGAAGCTTTTACATACTTAGCCGTTTCAATAATCTGTTCTTCGGTTTCAACCGAACAAGGACCTGCCATTAAAGCAAAGTTACCTCCTCCAATCTTCGTTCCATTATCAAGTGTAATTACAGTATCTTCCGGATGGAATTTTCTATTTACTTTTTTATAAGGCTCTTGAATCCTCAGTACTTTTTCAACAATTTCAAGAGCATTGATTAAACTCTCATCAACTCTGGATGTATCACCAATTATACCTATTATGGTAGTGTTCTCCCCAAATGAAGTTTCTACAGACAAGCCTTGCTGTTTTATCCAATTTACCAGTTGTTCTATCTGTCTCTTTGATGAGTTCGGTTTCACTTTTACAATCATTTACATAACCTCCCTAAAATAAATTAAAAAAACTCCCCGGCCTTCGGGGAGTCTAAATCAAAATACTCATAAATCCTTAAGAATACTCTGCATTAGTCACACAACCCAAAAAAGCCTTACTGTTAAAGCCAGTAAAGTAAAAATAAAAGTAATAAAGTTGTGCAAC
>JAEZWM010000072.1 GCA_023443025.1 Bacillota bacterium | reverse complement strand
ATCTTTCAAAAGCTTTTGTAGATGATAGTCAAGCTTTTTCGATAGGTCAAATTATCCAAAAAGCAAAAGTAATAGTAGATGAAAAAGGTGCTAAAGCATCAGCAGTAACTGGTGGAATTGGCACGACTTCCGCACCGAATCCGGATAAAGAACTAGAACTAAACCTTAATAGACCATTTATGTATATCATAACTTCAAATAGAGGAGATGTACTATTTGTAGGGACTGTGAATAAATTATAGAAATATATAAAAAACTGGCGATTTATCTCTTGCCGGTTTTTTTATGCCATAAAACAACTTTAAATACAAATTATTTCGCAAATTTTATGCTTTTATATATTGATAAATAAATTCTAATCCACTATAATGATTTTATGTTTTGCCGAAGAAAAGTGGGGTTATTAAAGTGAAATTGTTAATGGGAAATGAAGCTATGGCACTTGGTGCAATCCATGCCGGGGTGGATGTTGTAACCGGATATCCTGGAACACCATCAAGTGAAGTGCTGGAATATATAGCTATGAATAATAAATCAAAAGACATATACATAGAGTGGTCCGTAAATGAAAAAGTAGCCATGGAAGTTGCTGCCGGAGCATCGTATGGAGGCAAGAGGACGCTAGTAACTATGAAGCAGGTAGGGCTTAATGTAGCTTCGGATCCTCTTATGAACCTTGCCTATATAGGAGTAGGAGCGGGACTTGTAGTGCTAGTAGCGGATGACCCCGGCCCTATTTCTTCTCAGACAGAGCAGGATACGAGAGCCTTTGGTAATTTTTCTAAGGTTCCAGTGCTTGATCCGTCGACTCCGGAAGAAGCTTATAGGCTAATAATTAAAGCATTTGATCTATCAGAAAAATATAATACACCGGTCATCATAAGACCTACGACAAGAATCTGCCATGGATCCGTTTCATTTAATCCTGATTACGTGCATGTACCAGGGAAACAAAAACCATTTGAAAAGGATCCTCGCTGGGTAATCTTTCCCAAACTGTCTTATGAAGCGCATCTGAGAATAGAAAAAAGAAACCCGATTATATCCGATGAGTTCTCAAACTGGTCTGAGAACATTGTAATTGGAAGTGGAAAACTCGGTATTATATCTCATGGAATAAACCATGCATATACAATGGAAAACTTACAAAATATAGACCAAAGTGAGTTTAAATACTTAAAGCTAACGACAGCATACCCATTTCCGGATAAATTGATAGTGGATTTTATAAAATCAGTAGACAGCGTTCTCGTTATAGAAGAACTGTCACCATATATAGAAAATGAAGTTCTTAGAGTTTGTGGCAAGTATCATTTAAATACTGAAGTGTACGGTAAAAATACGGGAGATATTCAATCTGCCGGAGAAAACTCGGTTGAGATTGTTGGAAGTGCAATAAATAAGTACTTGGGCAAAGAAGAAAAGACTCGCAATAATAAAAAGCTAGAAGTACCTGTAAGACCTCCGGTCTTATGTGCCGGATGTCCTCATAGAGGAGCTTTTTATTATATCAAGACTGCTATGAAAGGTAAAAAAGCTGTGTTTAGCGGGGACATCGGTTGCTACACACTTGGCAATGCTAAGCCTCTGGAAATGGTTGATACATGTCTTTGCATGGGAGCAGGGATTACAATCTCTCAAGGACTCAAAATAAGCGATGACAGTATTATCAACTTTGCATTTATTGGTGATTCGACATTTTTCCACTCGGGTTTAACGGGAGTTGTCAATGCCGTATACAATAATACGGATTTAATCCTTGTAGTACTGGACAATGGAACGACAGCAATGACAGGAAAACAGCCTCATCCGGGCACGGGGATAACCATGATGCAGGAATTTCATAAAAAAATTGATATACCAAATCTTTTGACCTCTTTAGGGGTTGAAAGAGTTGAAGTACTCAATCCCTTTGAAGAGAGTTGTACAGATAAAATTACGGATATCGCAGAAGGTAGCGGGGTAAGAGCTCTAGTTTTTAAATCGCCTTGTATAAAGTTATTTAAAGCCGAAAAGATATATAGTATTTCTAACGAATGCATAGGCTGTAAAAAGTGTGCACGTGAACTTGGATGTCCTGCACTAATCAAAGATGGCGATAAAATGAAAATCGATAAGACACTATGTTATGGCTGTGGCATATGTATGCCTATATGCCCGGTTCATGCAATCTCGGAGGTGGTTTAATGTATAACTACTTGCTAGCCGGAGTAGGTGGTCAAGGAACTGTATTGTCTTCCCGTATCTTAGCGGAGATGTTTATGTCAGCAGGTTATATTGTAAGAACCACCGAAACGATAGGTATGGCACAAAGAGGAGGATCGGTAACTAGTCATTTAAGAGCCTCTAAAACTGGTGTTTATTCACCTCTACTACCTGAAGGTTCAGCTGACTTGATCCTTGGTTACGAAATATCCGAGATAATAAGAAACTCTAAATATATAAATGATCAAACAGTGATGCTTGTAAGTAAATCCATTATCAAGCCGATTACTAACACTTTGTCAAAGGATGATTATGAATTTGAAAGTATGGCAGAGTCCTTAAATGAGATTTCGGACAAAGTACATATATATGACTTTTCTAAGGTTTTTGAACTAACAGGAACTGAAAAAGTCCTTAATATATGTATGATAGGTGCTGCGATTGGACTGGGGGTTATGCCCTTTGCAATAGAAGACGCAAGAGAATCAATAAAAACTGTTTTACCGAAAAAGATAAGAGAAGTTAATATATCTGCTCTCGAGCATGGATATAGATTAGGAACAAAATAAAAAGATTACAGAGATAATCGAAAGGAAGTTAAATGGAAGAAAAAGTATTAAACAAAGTAAGAGAAATGGTAAGGAAGCTCAAGACGATTGAGGATGGTTTCTATGCAAACAAGTTTGCAGACATAGAGCCGGAAGATATTAAATCGCTGGGTGATTTTCAAAAGCTGCCTTACACCCGAAAAGCAGAGCTGAGAGAAGCTTACCCGCTGGGAATCATGGCATGCGAGGAAGATGAAATCGTGAGAATTCACTCCTCATCAGGGACGACAGGTACTCCCGTCATCATACCTTATACACAAAAGGATATCGACGACTGGACAGAGATGTTCAGAAGGTGCTATGAGTACGCAGGGACAACCAAAATGGATAGGGTACATATCACACCCGGTTATGGACTATGGACTGCAGGGATAAGCTTTCAAGCAGGAGCGGAAGCATTAGGTGCAATGGCAATCCCAATGGGACCCGGAAACACCGAAAAGCAGCTTAAATTTATGATGGATATGAAGTCCACAGTACTATGCTCAACTTCATCTTATGCACTTCTTCTAGCAGAAATGATTGAAGAAAGAGGCATAAGAGACAAGATACATCTTAAAAGAGCCCTGATTGGTTCAGAAAGATGGGGCGAGAAAATGCGTAAGAGAATCTCGGACACCCTTGGAGCGAAGCTCTATGATATTTATGGTTTAACTGAAATCTATGGACCGGGCGTGGCTATAAGCTGTGATTATGAAAACGGGATGCATTACTGGGACGATTATTTCTACTTTGAAATCGTAGACCCAAATACTGGTGAAGTCCTTCCATTTGGTGAGACAGGAGAGTTGGTAATTACGACTCTTGAAAAAGTAGGAGCACCCCTTATTAGATATAGAACTCACGACATTACGAGGTTTGTAAATGGAACCTGTCCATGTGGTTCAAATTTCCCAAGAATTGCAACGCTTACAGGAAGAACGGATGACATGTTTAAAGTTAAAGGCGTGAATATGTTCCCTGCACAAGTCGAAGAAGTCATGAAGCACATAAAAGGAGTCTGTTCAGAATATCAGGTTATGATAGACCACCTTAATGGTAGAGATATACTTACACTTTATTTTGAAGCCGAAAAAGACTATGATAAAGGAAATCTTGAAAACCAAGTAGGCATAAATTTTAAAAATAAAATAGGAATCTCAATATATCCCAAAGCGGTAAATATTGGAGATCTACCAAGAAGTGAGAAAAAAACAAATAGGATTTTCGACAATAGATACTAAAATAAAAATCTGTGATGCAAGGATCCATGCATTACAGATTTTTATTTAATTCTTGAGTGTAACCAATAAACTAATAGCAAAATCAAAAATAGGGTATACTAATAATATACAAAAAGGAGGAGATCTAATGAAAAAAGTACTATACTATGGAATGACCGGAGAGAAGATGTGCTTCCA
>JAEZWM010000039.1 GCA_023443025.1 Bacillota bacterium | reverse complement strand
CTATTTTTTTCTCTTCCTTTTAAATCAGTAAGTTCAATTAAAAATTCCATAGCCACAACTTCCCCACCCATTTTTTCAATGAGCTTTGCAGTGGCATTAACCGTTCCTCCTGTTGCCAAAAGATCGTCGACTATAGCTACCCTTGCTCCCGGTTCAAAAGCTCCTTCTTGGATTTCTAAGCTATCTGTTCCGTACTCTAGTTCGTATACATACTCTACTGTTTTCCCCGGAAGTTTTCCTTTTTTTCTAACAGGAATAAAGCCTATTTTAAGCGCGTAAGCTATAGCTGCTCCAAATAGAAAACCTCTTGCTTCGGGTCCTATGATGTAATCTATATTTTTATCCTTTAGATTATCTATCATTCGATTAACTGCCTCTTGAAAAGCATCCTTGTCTCTTAATAGCGTAGTGATGTTTTTAAAACTTATTCCTTTTTTAGGAAAGTCCTGTACAATTTGTACATATTCTTTTAAGTCCATGTTTATCAACCTTTCTTAATTATAGTTTCTATCGCAATTTGTAGAGTTTCAACGATTCTTTCAAGAGAAATTGAAGGTGTATAATTGCATTTATCAAGCACCTGCTCATGTATATACGGAACATGAATGAAGCCTGCTTTTCTATCTAAATTCCTCTTTTTAATGTCATACATTAGTGAATATAGCAAATCGTTGCATACATAGGTACCTGCAGAGTATGATACATAAGCAGGCATTCCAAAGCTCTTTATATTATTTACGATTTCCATTACCGGTAAATTGCTAAAATAACCGTCATCTCCGTCTTCTTTAATTCTCTTTTGATTTGGTATTATGCCTGCGTTATCTGCCATGTTGGAATGCATATAGTTAATTCCAATAAACTCTACACTGACAGCTGCTCTTCCCCCGGCTTGACCAATTGAGATAACTACATCAGCATCAACCCTATCAGCTTCCTTTATAACTATTTCGGATGCTCTGCCAAATTCTGTAGGAACCTCCAGTATATAAATATTCGTATTCTCAATTCTTTCTTTCAATAATTTTACAGCTTCCCATGAAGGGTTAATTTTCTCATTACCAAAAGGCGTGAATCCGGTGATTAAAATATTCAATGCTCTTCTCCTATATTTTATATAATTTATACTATATGCAGTGGTTCTTTTGTAATAGGCGATGGATATTCTCTGTCCAACAGATCCAGATGTTCTTTTTCTAATACTATTGATCTTGATTCTACTATTTGGTCAATGTGTTTTTTAGTCGTAGACTTTGCAATGGGATGAACATCCTGGTTTAGTAAAAAGCTTAAAAGTATTTGTGATTTTGTAATCCCATATTTATCAGCAATGCTTTCTAATACCTTATTTTCGTTAATAGATTTATCAAGTGTCAACCCATGAGCCATTGAGCAGTAAGCCATAAGAGGCATATTCAATTCTCTCATGTAAGGTAGCAAGCTGTATTCTACTCCTCTGGATGCAAGGTTATAGAGTACTTGATTTACTTTACAATTTTCTCCTCCTTCTACTCTCATTAGGTCTTTTAAATCATCTGTATCAAAATTTGATACTCCCCAATCTTTAATCATACCCTTTTTCTTTAAGTCTTCCATTAAAAATATAACCTCATCATAATCGGTATCAGGGTTTATCCAATGAAGAAGGTAAAGATCGAGGTAATCTGTCCTAAGTCTTTTTAATGAATTTTCTACCGAATTATACATATCTTTTCTATTGCAGTTAGAAGGATGTACCTTAGAAATTAAGTATAATTTTTCCCTTTTATATTCTTTTATCGCCTCTCCGATTAAGGTTTCTGATTTACCGTCTCCATATATCTCAGCTGTATCAATATGCGTAATGCCTTTGTCAATAGCATATTGAATGGCATCTATCTCCTTATTATGACTATCTTCATTCTCTCCAATAAGCCAAGTTCCGAAAATTATCTTATCCATTTTTACCTCCAAGAAAACGATATTTTTTCAGTACAAGACTATCATAAGATATATAAAGATGACTGTCAAGCAAGCTGATACCTTGTAAAACCCCAACAAAAAACTGCTTTTAAAAAAGCAGTTAATCGTTACTAATTAAGTTGAATCCTTTATGCAGCATTAGAGTCCCATCCCTACCGCTTACCGATGGTATGGTTTGAACCAAGTACTCACCTTCTTTTTCATAAGAGAATAAAAGCTGTGGAGCTGATTCCGGTAATATAGTTTTAACAAGAACTATATCGTCCTGCTTAAGTTCTATGTCCATAACCTTATCTCTAATATAGAACCCATGCGTCTCCGGTTCGTACTCGATTCTATGAATTTTGAAGTTCCCTCCATAGACTTTTGGTATAAATACCATTGTGTCTCCGGGTTCTTCAAGAATACTCTTATTAACATTATAGTTTCTATATTTGTCTTCATCCACCTCGGCAGTGCCATAGAACTGAACATCAATATAGTCTGCCTGAGAATTGCTGGATGAGCTTATATGATAGACCGGATCTTTTATAAAGTCCCAATTAACTTCAGGTGCTTGATTGTTTTCCGGTTCGCTCTTGTCTTCAACAGCAATTTCAACAACTTCTGTTGTTTTTTTCTCTTTTCTTTCCTGCACCGGTTTTTCATTTGGCTCGGGATTTACAATCGCTTCTTTTTTTTCTTCTTCCTTTTCAGGTTCTTTAGCCTGTTCGGGTTTCTCTTCTTTAGGAAGATCATTTTCTTCCTTAAATTCAGTAACTTTTTTATCCGTACCGGTTTCTTCGACGGTGTTCAGATCAAGTGGTGAACCACAAGCTGTACCAACAACCATTACCAGTACAATCAATATTATTAATTTCATCTTTTTCATAATTATAATCCTATCTCACTATGCACATTTTTCATACCATTAAGTGTATGTTCAATCGTGTAGTCTAAATCCCAACCTAATATCTTCATGCCGTTAAGTATCACTTCTCTTGATACCCCTTGAGCAAAACCTTTGGATTTAAACTTTTTCTTAACTGATTTAACGTTCATATCTACTACCGATTTTGATGGCCTCATAAGTGCAGCTGCATGTATAAGCCCACATAATTCATCTATGGTAA
The DNA here is from genome assembly GCA_023443025.1 of Bacillota bacterium. Classification (GTDB taxonomy): domain Bacteria; phylum Bacillota; class Clostridia; order Tissierellales; family Peptoniphilaceae; genus Microaceticoccus. The sequence continues at coordinate 3,175 of JAEZWM010000039.1, read as the reverse complement.
ATAAAACCTTCTCCATAATGTGCTCAGGTTTCTTAAATGTACCTTCCCCTCTATAACAATGTGATGTTATTGATTCTATAAAATCACTTGGATAACCATTTTCAATGAGAATATCTACTACAGCAACACAGTGCTTATCAGGATATTTACCATAATCAAGATCATGTAATAGACCAACCATCGCCCAGTAATCGGCATCCTCATCAAACAGCTCTGCAAAATGTTTCATTACTGCTTCAACTGAAATAGCATGGGCTATATGATAAGGGTCTTCGTTATATTCTTTTAATAATTCAAACGCTGATTCTCTATCAGGTAGCATAAATGCCTCCTCTTTTTATACTATAGAGTAATTATATCTAAATTATGGTTACTTGTCTATTTATATGAATTCTTATTATTACAAGTGAAAAGGTCAAGCAAAAATCTTGCTTGACCTTAAATACTGGGTATTAATCAGCTAAACTATATTTTCTTACAATTCCTAAAGTAGATATGGATCTGCTTTCCAATCGGATAGCGATGCAGGATCTTCAGCATTAGTATCTCTTCCACAAGGAGGAAGATCTTTAGCGCTTTCAGGTTCTACCGGATCCGTTGGAGTGTTTAGATTTGCATCTCTTGCATTATCCTTATCTAGCTGCTCTTTTGAATCTCCCGGTGTAGGTGTTAAATCTACATCTGAGATGTCTATATTAAGCGCTTTTGCAACTCCTTCTCCATATTTCGGGTCAGCTTGATAACAATGTCTGATCCATCTATGTTTAATTTGAAGTGTTGAATCTTCCATATTCCTAGCAGTGTTTTCAAAAAGCACTAATTGCTGTTCATCCGTCATTGCTCTAAATAGTTTGCCCGGTTGTGTATAATAATCATTATCGTCTTCTCTAAAATCATAAGTAAAAGCATCTCCGGCCTCTTGAACCGGTTCCAGAAGTTCCGGATGATCCTTCCAGTTACCATAACTGTTAGGTTCATAGTGAAGTTCACTTCCCAGATTACCGTCAACTCTCATCTGGCCATCTCTATGGAATGAGTGAGGGCATCCCACACCTTTTGGAGAATTAACAGGTATTTGGTGATGATTAACACCAAGTCTGTATCTTTGTGCATCACCATAAGAGAATAACCTGCCTTGAAGCATCCTGTCAGGTGAAAAGCCTAAGCCCGGTACTATGTTGGCAGGGTTAAAAGCTGCTTGTTCAACATCTTGGAAGTAGTTATCGGGATTTCTATTAAGTTCAAACTCGCCTACTTCTATTAATGGAAACTCGTCTTTATACCAAACCTTAGTAAGATCAAATGGATTATAAGGCATTTTCTTTGCTTCTTCCTCAGTCATGACCTGTATGAACATTTTCCATTTAGGAAACATTCCCTTTTCTATAGCTTCATATAGATCTCTTTGACTGGATTCCCTATCCTTTCCAACTATCATCTCAGATTCTTGATCAGTAAAGTTTTGAATCCCTTGCTGAGATCTGAAGTGATATTTCACCCACACTCTTTCGTTATTTGCATTTATCATACTATAAGCATGTGAACTAAATCCGTGCATGTATCTGAATGATGATGGGATTCCCCTATCACTCATTATAATTGTAACTTGATGTAGTGCTTCAGGTAGTGATGACCAAAAGTCCCAGTTGCTATTAGGACTTCTCATATTTGTCCTAGGATCTCTTTTTATAGCATGGTTAAGGTCAATAAACTTTTTAGGATCTCTGAAGAAGAACACAGGAGTATTGTTTCCTACTAAGTCCCAGTTACCTTCTTCAGTATAAAATTTTAATGCAAAGCCTCTAATATCTCTTTCAGCATCTGCAGCTCCTCTTTCCCCTGCCACAGTAGAAAACCTGGCAAACATTTCAGTCTTCTTACCAACTTCCGAGAAAATCTTAGCTTTTGTGTACTTAGTTATGTCATTCGTTACTGTAAATGTACCAAAAGCACCGGAACCTTTAGCATGCATCCTTCTTTCAGGTATGACTTCTCTATCAAAATGAGCCATCTTTTCTAAATGCCAGAAATCCTGTAGTAGTAGAGGTCCCCTTACTCCCGCAGTCATAGTATCTTGATTGCTGTAAACCGGAGCACCGGCTGCAGTTGTCATCTCAGGATGGTCTCCAATATTGTCGTTTCTACTTGGAATTGGTTTACCTAATTTGTTTTTCTCCATAGGCTTTGTCATTCTTTCGCTTTTTTCATTCATTTCTTTTTTCTTGTCTTTCATATTATTCTCAATCTCCTTTCATTTTATAATAAATTACGGAAAGAAAAGTCTAACCATAGATGTTACTAATATTATTAATACCCTTTTGTAATTTCTATAAAACTAAAATTTGGAAATTATAAGTATAAATCAAGCTTAAAATACTTTTATAATATAATTACGAACTAAAAAAGGAGAGCACAGCCTCCTTAATACTCTCTCCCAATTAATACTGTTCTGGTATCTTCAGTTTCAAAAGTACATGTAACGAGACTAATATATTTGTTATCATCAGTCATTGAATTAATGGATGTCCATACTATATACGGACCAAGCATATCGTAATAAGTTTTTAAATCATTCGTGTACTCTGAAAAAAGCAAAGGCTGCCTACCATCTGTATAATCAACCCTCGCTACTGCAACCACTTCATACTGTCTGATCCCTGACATGGTTTCGAATTTAATGTTAGGATTTTTTTGAGTAAAGTCCTCATCCAAATATTTAGTTAATGTGGAAAACATATTTCCATTTTGCATATTGTGGCCATAGACGATAATGTTCTTATCGTTAAGTGAAGTGTTTTGGTCCAGATAAATACTCCCATCGAGGTCATATTCACCAAGTATATTTCTATACAAATAACGCTCGTTATCCTCTGCTTGTAAAACAGGATAATCTACTCCTGTGCCGGGTATTTGTATCCAAGCTATGGAATCTTCATTTATCTCCTTAGCAGATTTAACGAGCTCAGAAGTAAAAGATGTGAGGACCTCTCCACTTTTACTAGAATCCTTATCATCAAGCACCTTTGATTCTATGATATGGTCAGAATTTGTGCTTGACTGAATTTCGGTCATTTTAGAATTACTTCTAATTTCATCTACAATTTTAGAAGTGGCATCCGGCTTATAATATTCATAGATCTTGAAACTTGCAAAAAATGCAATTATTAAGAAAAAA
>JAEZWM010000016.1 GCA_023443025.1 Bacillota bacterium | reverse complement strand
CCTCGACTTCTTCTAGTATATTTATTACAAAGTAAGTCATTTTCCTTCATCAATCGTAAAACTCTTTTATGGTTTATTAAGATACCTTTGTTACGCATAGCTATTGTAACTCTACGGTATCCATAAGTTCCTTTTGACTCACTTACTATTTTTTTAATTAATTTGGTGTCATTTTCATCTCTTACATTAATTTCTTCAAACTTTTTTAACCACTCATAAAAGGAGCTCTTGGGTAGATCAATTATCTTTAGCCATTTAATTGTACTAAACTCTGGAAATTGTCGCCTTAATTCTATAACTATTTTTGATTTTTCTTTGCTTTTAGTTTCTTTTCCCGAACCAAGGCTTGCAACTTTTTTTCTACTTCTAAGCTCATTCTTAGGTATTCATTTTCTTCTCTTAAACGTTTGAGCTCTTGTCTTTCTGACTCACTTAATGGATCATCAGGTGTATGTTCATTCACTTTTTCATGTTGTTTATCAATAGTTTTATCATCAGACATGTCTTTTCTAGGTCTTCCCCTCTTTTTATTTTCAAGTCCAGCAAGCCCTTCTTTATCAAATTTCCTTTGCCAGTTAACTAGCATAGAAGGGTTATTGATATTAAAGTGATTTGCAGTTTCTCTATAGGATAGTTCATGCAATTTCCTATATTTTAATACAGAGAGTTTAAATTCGCTACTATATTGATTGTTTTTCATCTTTTTTCTAAGACCTTCTACGCCAAATTTAGTGTATGAATTAACCCAGCTTCTCACCAAACTTTCCTGAGAAATTTCATGTTTATTTGCTAAATAACTATATCCTCCTTCACCATTAAGATAAGCCATAACTACTTTTAATTTAAATTCAAATGTGTATGATTTTGACATTTTAAAACCCCCAAATCCTTGTCCGGATTTAGGGGGTCAGTTCATTCCTTAAATAATTCTTTAGGGTTTTTTACAATAAAAAAGTCCAATGGATTTCTCCACTGGACTTAAAAATAAAAATGGTCGGGATGAGAGGATTTGAACCCCCGGCCCCATGGTCCCAAACCACGTGCGCTACCAAACTGCGCCACACCCCGTCAACAAGTCAACAAATAAATTATAGACTACAAAAGACTTATTAGCAAATTCTATTTTAGGTGATTTTTACGTTAATTTAACATTATATCTTTATTTATCTCTTAATTACTCTTTTTATCTATATGTTTTATTTAATATAATTAAGTTTTTATTTTATACTTTTTATAAGATTTTAATATAAATTACCATAGTGTATACTATAATTGAAGTTTAGTTAATGATGATGTTATAATATTAAGTAGAGTTTCACAAAATGGAGGGTATTTATGAAAAATGTTCGTATTAGAGATTTAGCATATATTGGATTGTCAATTGCATTAATAACAATAGGTACTATGGTAATTCAAATACCAATTCCTGCGACTAGCGGATACATACATGTCGGCGACGGAATTATACTACTGGTTGCTGTAACTTTCGGAGCTAAATATGGTTTGGTGGCAGGTGGAGTAGGTTCCGCACTTGCCGATATAGTTTCCGGATATACTATTTGGGCACCTTTTACACTAGTGATTAAGGCTCTTATGGGATATGCAATGGGTAAGATATCAGAAACTGATGGAGATCTGTCTTTTAATTCATCAAGATCATACCTGGGCTCAATAGTTGCTACTGTTATTATGATTGTGGGTTATTTTATTGCAGGCTCCTTTTTATCGGGTACGATGTCTGCTGCACTGGTATCAGTTCCTTGGAATGCACTACAAGGCCTAGGAGGAATTGTCATATATGTATTCATAGGTCATTTATTTGAGAAAGTCGATATTAGAAAAAGCATAAAATGGAACAAATAATGGGCGGTCAAATGACCACCCATTTTTATTTTTATTAAAATCATATAACCTGAGCATTAATCATTAAAATCGACAAAGCTCTCGAAGACTTTCATGTTTTATAATCTTATCGACTGTATCTTCACTTATAAAAAGCTTATTAGATAGTTATAGTCTTTCTTTTCTTTAGTATAGCATTTAAACCGAAGATACCTAATGTGATAGCTATCATTACCAAGTAAGACATCCATATTTCAGACATATTGCCATTGTTAGCGACTATTGTGTTTGCTCTGACAAACCAGTAGGTCGGGAAAAATGTTGATGCCTTAACTAGACCACTACTTAAAAATTCACTTGTAACAAATACACCGCTTATAAATGATAAACCCAGACTTATTACCGTTATTGCACCCGAGATTGCTGCATCTCTTTTGAGATTATTTGATATTAAAAATCCAAGAGCTGAAATTGGAAGTACAAATACCAAACTATTCAATACATACATCATCAAATCTGACTTATCTGCGTTTCTAAAGAGTACTATTGACACGGTATTGATTATAGCCCATACGAGCAGTACAGATGCTAAAGATGCAATATAAAGCTGCATTGTGTATTTTTTTCTATTGACCCCCGATACTCCAATTCTGTTGTCAATGTCTTCCTTGTTAAAATTCTTTAAGCCTATGAAAATAGCATTCATTAACAGTGCCATAAGTGGATATGAGGAAAAGTTATATGCTAATCTCATCGCTACACTTAGATTGTCTTTTGAAGCATTTGTGACGTAAGATGTTTTTGGTGATTCTGCCATCATTTCATCAAATGTATCAGATGGATTCTTCAAATATTTTTCAGCAATATCTTGATTATTTAGATACTCATTTATATTCATGTTCATCAAAACTGCACTGGTACTTTGAGCACTTCCATAGTACTCAAGTTTAAACCCTTCATTTATAACGAGTATATAATCACTTAAAACATCCGTCAATGCATTTAAAATATCTTCCTCTGTATCTTTTATATCATAGGTAGTGTATCTTTCCTTTATAAATCGTTCAAGCTTATTCGCCTTTTCATTATTGGTATCTCTATTAATTACAGATACTTTAATATTTTCGTTGATTTCGTAGTCATCACCTGGCATACCAAGCATTAAACCGCCTAACATTATTACAAATATTATAAAGTGAATCGATAATGATGGTATGTTTCGTTTTAATATTTTAAAATAAGCTTTAAATACGTTCATATTCTCTCCTCCTAGCTAATACCAGGGCTATTACCATCAACACTGCAATTCCTATTAATAGGTTTATAAAATACTTAATAAAAAGCTCTGTACTTTCGAAATAATACATTGAGTTGAACAGCTGGTATATGATCGTTGCCGGATTTATCTTAGCGAAAAGCGGCAGCTTTGATGCAATTACCATTCTCATTTGACTGGTCATCATGCCTGCAAAGAATGAACTGGTTAAATAAACACCCACAGCTAATCCTAACTGAGTCTCCATTTTCGCTTTAACAAGAAGTCCTAGCACCGCTCCCAGTAATAATCCAAAAAGCGTTGAAAATATCATCGCTATTACCAATTGTAGATACATATTCCCAAAACTTACACCTAGGATAAATCTCATGAATAATAGAACAACTGATGTTTGTAGCATACTAACAACGAGAGCTGCCATTAACATTGTGAGGACAACTTTAATCTTCGAAACAGGTAGTATATTGAACCTCACTGCAGCAGGTACTCCTCCATCAATTTGTATCATATTTACCGCAGCAATTCCAGATGAAGATGCCGCTAAACATACCATTGCAATAATCGTGAAGAAATAACTACTAATCATCATTTTACCCGATGTGTCTCTACCGGTTTCAATATAATTTTTCTCATTATCTAAATCATTCATCAATGATTCTATGACGACCGGATTGTTATTTTGAGTAAATATACTCTCTATCAATTTGTATTTGTTATTCATTGTTTTTGCAGCATTATAGATTACAGTGTTTGGAATAATATTTTCACCGAGCACAACTTCTAAAATAGAATCTCCTTTAAGGTATCCAGAGATATCCTGATCGATTATGGCTTTATTATAATCATCGGTTTGAACTATATTAAAAAGTTTAACTCCGTTTGCATCTTCTATCTCATCAAGTATCATTGCATAAGATTTACTTTCCACACCAATATTCACAGTCTTAAATGTTTCGGTACTTTGAATATTTGAAAGAGCTAAATAAATTAGAGTTGAAAGTACTATCGGAAATGCTAAATTCCAAAATAAAATTTCTTTTACTCTAATGTTCTCTTTAAAGTAATATACAAATAAATTTCTAAACATTATCCCTCAACCCCTTACCGGTTATTCCTAAGAATACATCATTGAGATTAGGTTCTATTAGTTTCAAACTCTTGTAGTATAGATTATCCATTTTCAAGTGATTTATAATAGATCCTATCGCTATATCATTGGATATATAAATTTCTATGTTATCATCTACCTCATCTACATTTTCAACAAATTCCAGAGTCTGGAGCTGCATCATTTGTTCAGGAGTAAGTTTTAGGTTTTCAAGTAGCAACCTATCGTTTAAACCTACAGCTTTTTTAAGTTCGTCAGTAGTTCCTGTGATCAAGTTTTTACCATTATCCATTATCGTAATATTAGTACATATTTGCTCGACTTCTTCCATATAGTGTGATGTGTAAATTATTGTTGATCCTGCTTTGTTGAGTTCTTGTATCCCTTCTAATATATTATTTCTACTCTGTGGGTCAACTGCAACTGTTGGTTCATCAAAAAAAATTAATTCAGGTTTGTGAGCAATACCACAAGCAATATTAAGCCTTCTTTTAAGACCACCACTTAACTTTTTAGGGATATATTTTTCAAACTTAGTAATTCCTACTATGTCCATAGCCTCTTCTACATATTTTTTTCTAAGTGAATTGTCGCTTATATACATTCCACAAAATAGATCTATGTTCTCCCTAACTGAGAGCTCATCCATAACTGATACTTCTTGAGGTACATATCCAATCCTTCTTTTGATTTCATACTTAGTTGGAGACATTTCTTCTCCAAATATTTTAACACTTCCACTATCGTATTTTATTATTGAGAGTATACTGTTTATTGCAGTAGTTTTCCCGGATCCATTGGGTCCTAGTAGACCATAGATTTCTCCACTCTGTACAGCTAAATTAAAATTATCCAGTGCTGTGAGTTCTTTATACCTTTTAATAAGATTATTAACTTCAATTATCATATTATCCCTCCTATTGATTTAAGTATACGTTGTTTTGGGTTATAATATAAGTGATCACTGTCATATTATTAATATTACATTTGTCATGAATTAACTATTGGAGATAATTATGAATAAAAAAATCAGTATACTAACTATATGGACAATCACAGCTCTATTAATGGCTTTAAATGAATTCAATGAATATTATGTAATTTTGATGTCGCTTTCTCTGGCAATCTGTGGTTTTCTAAACATAACTAGAAAACATTGGATAAAATATGTGATCTTATCAGCTGTATTAGTGCTAAGTTATTTCGATCCCATAATAATCTTGTTTTATCCATTAGCACTTTTTTTTATAGCCGATTACAATACCAATATGGCTCATTTCCTTATTCTTCCATATCTTTTTATAGGATCAACTAGAAAGATATATATACCGGAGATGATTATATGTTTACTAGTTTCTTATGTAATATTTTACAAGGATATGATTTATGATGAGATTAAAAGAAGTTATGACGATTACTTTAATAGATCTAGAAGACTGCAAGACGAGTTAACAGGACTAAATAAGCAGCTGCAAGAGAACCAGGACCGTGGTTTATCAATAGCACTGCTAGAGGAGAGAAATCGAATTGCCAGAGATATACACGATGGAGTAGGTCATACCATATCTAGAGGTATATTGCAATTGGGTGCACTTATGGTCAGCACAGATGACCCTAATGAAAAAGAAAGACTGGAAGAATTAAACTTAACATTAAAATCTTCTATGGATCAATTAAGAAAGAGCGTTCATAATCTAGTAGAAGAAAAAATATCACTAAAAACTTCTCTAGATGAAATAGCTGCGAATTTTGATTTTTGTAAACTTGATTACAACTACTCAATTCTACACGAGTTTAATACCAGAGATATATACTCAATCATATTTATTATAAAAGAAGCCTTAAATAATATAACCAAACACTCAAATGCTACTAGGGCGACATTATCAATTCGCGAGTCTAAAGACTATATTTTTATATTAATTAAAGATAATGGAACTGTATCAAAAGACATCAAATATGGAATGGGTATATATTCTATCACAAATAGAGTTAAGGATATGAATGCCAACCTCGACATATCGTATAATGACGGCTTTAGAATTTTTATTACTATTCCAAAATAGGGAGAGGAAAAATGAAAATAATAATCATAGATGATGACAAATTGATAACTCATGCACTTAAAACCATCATAGAAATGGAAGAGGATATGGAAGTTGTTGATATTGGTCATAGTGCTGAGGATGCTATTAGGTTATACTCAAAACATATACCTGATATTATGCTACTAGATATAAGAATGAAGGACAAAACCGGTATAGATGCTTTTAAGGAAATAATTACTAATTTCCCAAATGCAAGCATAGTATTTCTAACTACTTTCCTGGACGACGAGTATATTAAGGAAAGTATCATGCATGGTGCAAAAGGTTACTTGCTTAAATCGGAATTTGAAAATATCGTACCTGCTATCAGATCTGTATGTGCAGGTCAATCTGTATTTGAATCCCAAGTAGCATCAAAGATACCGAATATTTTAAATAACTCACCTAAGTATGATCCTGATTTATCCGATAAAGAACTGGAACTGCTAAAATATATTGCAGATGGATTAAGCAATAAAGAAATCGCCTCTGAAATGTTTCTAAGTGAAGGAACAGTTAGAAATTATATTAGTATAATTCTAGAAAAACTTAATTTAAGAGATAGAACTCAGCTGGCTGTTTATTATATTAAAGGTCAATAAAAAGCTGTCATTCCAAAAGGGATGACAGCTTCAATTATTAATTTATTTAATTGTAATCATATTTCGAAATCTAACAGCTAAAAACTGTAGGAAAATATACATATTTCTATTTCAATTTTATCTTACCTTATTGCTCGTGTATCCTTTTATCGAAATATTTGTCTGTCGGGTAGTCCGCTTGTAGCTGCGAAGTACCCATTAAAAAATTCCATTTCTCCCAAGGGACTCACCTCCTATATTTCTTTTTAATTATATACCCTATAAAATTTGCTTAAAACATAAAATAAATTATCTTCTTCTAAGCGTTTCTCTCTCTTCAAGCGATCTTCGTCTCGCTTCAGAGTAAGAAGAGTCGTCGGTATCCAGTTTGTTAATCCATTGAAGAGCTTTTCCTGTACCTCTTACAACCGCCGCAATGGGACCGTCTGCAAGTCTAACTGATATTCCTATCCTATCCTCTATCCTTCTATCAAGACCGGGAATGAGTGAACCTCCACCAGTCATTAGTGCTCCTCTTTCAAAAAGGTCAGCAGCTAATTCAGGAGGGGTTTTGTCAAGTACATAGTGAACAGCATCAATTATGTCATCAAGTGGTCTCTCAAGAGCTTCACTGATGTCTGTAGACGTCACAAATACATGCATAGGTAATCCGTTAATAAGATTTCTCCCTCGAACTTCAAAAAGTTTATCATCAAGCTCATTTGGCATAGCATTTCCAATACCTATTTTAATCTCTTCAGCTGTTCTTTCACCTATTAGCATATTGAATTTCTTTCTTATATAATCAGCAATAGCTTCGTCACACTCATCTCCTGCAATTTTAATTGATTTGTTAATTACAATTCCTCCAAGTGCAATTACAGCAACATCGGTAGTTCCTCCACCGATATCAATAATCATATTGCCTCCCGGATCGGCTATGTCTACACCTGATCCTATTGCTGCTGCTAATGGTTCTTCGATGAGATAAGTCTTATTTGCTCCTGCATTTCTACTGGCTTGTAGTACTGCTCTTTTTTGGACCTGTGTAATCTGGCTAGGTACACAAATTACAACATTTGGTCTGATCATTGACCTTCCATTTGCTTTTTGGATGAAGTATTTGAGCATTTTTTCAGTTGAATTGAAATTTGCAATAACACCGTCTTTCATGGGTCTTGTTGCGACAATATTACCGGGTGTTCTTCCCAACATTTTTTTCGCTTGTGACCCGACTGCCAGTACATTTTTTGAAAATGTGTCCATTGCAACAACGGATGGCTCATTAAGTACAACACCTCTTCCTCTTACATAAACGAGTACGGATGCAGTACCTAAATCAATTGCTAAATTTTTTCTTAAAGTTGCCATTAAATCATCCTCTCAACAAAACATCTGCTGTTAAAATAACTGCATTATCTGTCTTTAATAATACCATAATCATATATGGCCATGCAAGAAAACTATATTATAAAGGCTTCTATTGCCCGGATATTAAATCCAAATCAAGACCCCGAATCATAGTTCGGGGCTACTTTTATTTAATATATTGTTTTAACTCTTCGACAGTATCAAGTTCTTCCCATGGAAGGTCTAAATCCTCTCTTCCAAAGTGACCATATGCCGCTGTTTGTTTGTAAATAGGTCTTCTTAGATTAAATTTATCGATAATTGCTGCCGGTCTTAAGTCAAAGTGTTTCATAACTATTTTTTCTATTTCCTCATCCGAAAGTTTACCGGTACCAAAAGTATCGACATATATTGACAATGGCTTTGCCACACCTATTGCATAGGATACTCCAATCTCAAGTTCATCCGCAATACCCGCTGCAACTAAGTTTTTTGCAGCATGTCTGGCAGCGTATGCTGCAGATCTATCAACTTTAGTAGGATCTTTTCCTGAAAAAGCTCCCCCACCATTCTTAGCAAAACCACCATAGGTGTCAACGATAATTTTTCTTCCTGTGAGTCCCGCATCACCCATAGGACCACCGATTTCAAATCTACCTGTTGGATTTATATAGTATTTTGTATTATCATCTATAAGTTCGTTCGGTAAAACAGGAAGTATTACCTTCTCTTTTATATCTCTTCTCAATTGTTCCGTTTCAATTTCCGGTGCATGTTGAGAGGAAACAACCACAGAATCTATCCTAATAGGTTTAAATCCTTCATACTCTACAGTAACTTGGCTTTTACCATCAGGTCTAAGGTATGACATTCCATCTCTTCTTACATCAGCAAGTCTTTTAGAAAGTTTATGTGCAAGTGAAATTGGTAGAGGCATGTATTCAGGTGTTTGATTACTTGCGTATCCAAAAACTATTCCTTGGTCTCCTGCACCGATTTCATCGTATTTGTCGGTGGCTCCTTCTTTTGCTTCGAGAGCTTTATCAACTCCGAGTGCAATATCTGCTGACTGCTCGTTGATAGCAACAAGTACGGAACAAGTATCGCCATCAAAGCCGTACTTTGCTCTTGTGTACCCGATATCTTTTACGGTTTTTCTAACAATACTTTGGATATCAACATAAGTTGATGTTGTAATTTCACCTAGAACCAGCACAAGTCCGGTAGTTGTTGTGGTTTCACATGCTACCCTTGCTTCCGGATCCCCTTCCAGTATAGCATCCAGAATTGCGTCAGATATCTGATCACATATTTTGTCCGGATGACCTTCAGTCACAGATTCTGATGTAAATAAATGTCTCTTCATTGTTCACTCCTTATTTTATTCTTTTTCATTTTTTTCTATTAAACATACACAGTATGATTCAATTCCCTCTTCTCTACCTACAAAACCTAGTTTTTCAGTAGTAGTAGGTTTTATTGATATACAATCACTATGTATTTTTAATACTTTCGATAAACCTTCGATCATCGCTGGTATATATGGGCTTAGTTTGGGCTTTTGACATGCAACCACCGTGTCAATATTGATGATTCTATACCCTTTTTTTTCTATCATTTCTACAACTCTTTCAAGTAGTAACATGGAGTTAATATCCTTGTACTCTGAGTCTGTATCAGGAAAATGGTAACCTATGTCTCTGAGTGCCAGTGCGCCGAGCAATGCATCCATTATTGCATGAACTAGCACATCCGCATCAGAGTGACCTAAAAGTCCTTTACAATGATCGATTTTAACTCCACCAATTATAAGGTCCCTACCCTCAACAAGTGCGTGTACATCGTACCCATTACCTATTCTCAAAATCTTCCTCCTGAGCTAACAACTCGGCAAGTTTTAAATCCTCCGGTGTTGTGATTTTAAAATTATTATAATCTCCATTAAACACAAATACATCTGTACCAGTCATTTGTACCAGAGACGAGTCATCAGTTACTTTGACATTGGATTCAGTGTATAATCCATAAGCCTTTACTATTATATCATAGTCAAACACTTGTGGTGTTTGAACCATGTAAAGTCGACTCCTTTCGGGAGTCGACTCTACTTTGTTATCGTTTGTAATTACTTTTATTGTATCCACAGCAGGGACTGCACAAATAATAGCAGCATGCTTATCATTTAGTTTAATCATATCATCTATAATGTCTGTCTTAATAAATGGTCTAGCTCCATCATGCATGACGACTATAGAAGTATCAATACTGAGCGATTTTATGCCATTTAAAGTAGATTCTTCTCTGCTTGAACCGCCAAGTGTAATCTTTACCTCTATGCAGGGTTTTAAAGAATCAACCAAATTTTCGACTTCTACTTTTTCGTCGCTCTTAACAACTATTACTATTTCATCGATATATTTAGATTTTAATACTTTGCGGATAGTCCTTTCTAATACCGTCATCACACCCAGCTTGATAAACTGTTTAGTAATGTTTTGTCTCATCCTGCTACCACTTCCGGCAGCGGTTATCACTGCGGCTACTTTTTTGTTATTGTACATAATGCTCCTACTTTGGTTTTGCAAATATCATTTTACCTGCGGAAGTCTGAAGTACTGAGGTAACTACAACGTCTATGTTTTGTCCAATCAGTTTTTTACCATCCTCAACAACTATCATTGTACCATCAGATAAGTAACTAAGTCCTTGATTTGCTTCCTTTCCATCTTTAATTACGGTTACATTCATCTCTTCACCCGGAATTACTACAGGTTTAACTGCATTTGCAAGTTCATTTATATTAAGTACTTTTATACCCCTTACTCCTGCAACTTTATTTAAGTTATAATCATTGGTAATAACTGAAGCTTTAAGATCCTTGGCCATACTAAGTAGTTTTGTGTCAACCTCTTTTATTTCGTCATATGTCTCTTGGTTGATTACCACCTTTACATCTTCCTGTTCTTGAATTTCCTTTAGGATATCCAAACCCCTTCTTCCTTTTGAACGTCTTAAATTGTCGGAAGAATCTGCTATATGTTGTAGTTCTTCCAAAACAAATGTCGGTATAACTATAACACCTTCAATAAAACCGGCTCTTATAATATCGATTATTCTTCCATCGATTATTACTGAAGTATCTAAAATCTTCGTAGACTCATCGACCTTCTTTATCTGATGATCGGAATTCGTATGTTTTGATTTGAAGATATTCTGAGTAATCTCGTCCTTATTTCTAAGAGCCATCCTAACTCCCAAGTAACCAAATGCAAAATAAAGCCCTACAGATAGTAGAGTAGTAATTGCCGAGCCAAAAACAGGAATTTGTATCGCAAGTACAGGCATGCTTAGAAAGTAAGCAATCATGAGTCCTACTAATAGACCTAAGCTTCCAAAAAGTAAATCCTTAGTAGGGACACGAGTTAGTTCAGCCTCCGCCTTGAATACCACTTCATTAAGCTTCTTTAGGAATGTCGATGATAGTAAGAAAAATATGAGTGCAAATAATAAACCCATTCCTATGAATGCAGCAATTCTCGTTTTTTCATTGGACAAATTAATAATTTCCCATGAATTTAATCCTATCATTAATAGAATTCCAATAAAGAAACCTATTATAGATAGAATTATATTCATTAACCTTTTTAACACATTTCTATCCTCCTCTTTTTAAAAATTATATATTGCATCGTCAATAAGTTTCTCAACCTCTTCGGCTGATTGGTTGTTGACGATTACAAACTCTGATACTAACATTTTTCTTGCTGAATTAAGCATTTTTTTCTCACCGGCAGATAATCCTTTTTTTGAGTCGCGAATGGAAAGATTTCTAACTACACGTGCAATTTCAAATATATCGCCCGTTTTAATCTTATCTAAATTCTCTCGGTATCTTTGCGACCAATTATCAGGCATCTGTGTACCTTTTCCTTCCAATACTCTAATGACAGGCTCAATTTCTTCTTCGCTAAAAACTTCTCTGACGCCTATTTCAGCAATTTTGTCTATCGGTATAGATATTTTAATATTTCCAATAGGCATTCTAAGTATGAAATACTTTTTAACTTCACCTAGTATTTCTTTTTCTTCAATTGCTTCTATGGTTCCTGCTCCATGTAACGGATATACAACTTTATCTCCTATATTGAACACATTGACCTCCATATAAAATTAATTATTATAACCCCACTTACATTATAACCCATAACGCAATTTTAGTAAATTATTCATTATATACAATTTATTTTTATGTGTCAAGAATAAAATTATTTTATTTATTTATTATTATTTATTTTTTAGAACTTCATCTATTACTTCGCTTATATGACTTTTTCTTACCAAGGTGAAATCAGTATCTATGTTTTTAATTTCACTATTTTTCGAACAAAAAGCTCTTTTATAACCTAGCCTTTTTAATTCCATAATCCTGTTTTCTAATTGCTGAACTGCTTTTAACTCACCGGTTAAGCCAACTTCAGCTACAAAAGCAGTTTTGTTATCAATCGGCACACCTATTACAGAGGATGCAATCGACATCAAAACAGCAAGGTCGGAATCTTGTTTTTTAAGATTTAACCCACCGGTCGTTTTAATTATTACATTCTTGTCATATAATCTGAGACCTGCTCTTTGTTCCAGTATCGCTATTATGGTGTTTAGTCTATCTTTGTTTAAACTGTCTCCGATTCTAAGCGGATATGCTTGAAAAGCGTTTGATACCAGAGATTCTATTTCTACGGCCATGTACCTACTTCCTTCTTTTGTAATACCTATTGCCGATCCTGCAACTTCATTATCTCGTATAGTAATAAATTCCTCAGATGGATTCTCTACTTCTTTTATTCCATTATCCATCATCTTAAAAAGTCCAATCTCACCTGTCCTGCCAAATCTATTTTTAGATGCATAAAGGATTCTAAGATCATCAGAAAATTCCGACTCCAATATCATAACGGTATCTACCATATGCTCAAGTGTCCTTAATCCAGCCATTTCATCTGCTTTTGTCATATGTCCAACTAGAATCACAGCTCTTGGCCTACCTTTATCCTTTGCAATATCGATAAGTCTACCCGTACATTCCACAGTTTGAACAGGTGAACCTTGTTTTGAACTAAATTCTTCTAAGGTAAATGTTTGTATGCTATCAACAAAAACTATGTCCGGGTCGATTTTTGAAATTGAGTTTATTGCAGAATCCATCGAGTTGGTTGAAAGTAGCCAAATATTGTCAGGTATGGCATTCATTATTCTATTAGCTCTTGATTTTATCTGTGACTCACTTTCCTCTCCGCTGATATAGAGGACTTTTAGCCCTTGATCTGCAAAATCATAAGCTAGCTCTAAGAGTAGAGTGGATTTCCCTGAACCCGGTTTTGCAGTAAGTATGCTTACGCTATCTTTTACAAGACCATTTCCTATAACTCTATTGAATTCATTTATCCTACTATTATGCTTTTTACTGGTATCTATATTTACATCCATGAGTTTTATGGCTTCACTCATTTTATATGATTTTCTTGCATTTGAGGATTTAAATTCTTCAACTTCCTCTATCGTGCCCCATTCTCCACATACAGGACATTTTCCAACCCATGCAGGTGCTATATGACCACATGAAGTGCATTTATATTTTGTCTTCTTTTTCATTATAAACCCCCTGTCCTTTATTATACATTAATACATAAAAGAATTTTATCATTTATTAATGTTTTATAGTTATTGATGAAAAGAAAAAAACTGCGACGGTTAGTCACAGTTTTTTTAATTTACTTGTCGCTTATCACAACTTTATCGTCAACTACATCTATGGTTATTGGTTCATCTTTATTTATGGTTTCGTTCAATATCTCACCGGATATTACATCTTCAATCTCAGTTCTTATATATCTTTCTAATGGTCTTGCTCCAAAGGCCTTGTCATATCCCTTGTCCGCAACTAATTCAACCAGGTTATCAGTGTACTCAACTTTATAACCAATAGACTCCATTCTCTCTACCATCTTATCTAATAATAGTGAAGAAATTCTCTTAATAGCTTCAGTATTTAGGCTGTTAAATACGATTATATCGTCAAGTCTATTTAAAAACTCCGGTCTAAATGTTCTCTTTAGCTCTTCATTTACAATATTTACTATTCTATCATACTCACTCTTAGCCTCATCGGTGATTCCTGAAAAGCCAAGTGTACCTTTCTTTTCTAGTAGGCTAGCTCCAACATTGGAGGTCATAATAATAATTGTATTTTTAAAATTAACTGTCTTTCCTTTTGAATCTGTAAGTCTTCCATCATCAAGTATCTGAAGCATTACATTGAATACGTCCGGATGAGCTTTTTCAATCTCGTCAAATAGTACTACTGAATAAGGCTTTCTCCTTATAGCTTCGGTTAATTGTCCACCATCATCATGTCCTACATATCCCGGTGGTGAACCTATCAGCCTTGACACCGTGTGTTTTTCCATATACTCACTCATGTCCACCCTTACGATAGCGTCTTGATCGCCAAAAAGCACCTGTGCTAGTGACTTCGCAAGATAGGTTTTACCTACTCCCGTTGGACCTACAAAAATAAAGGAACCTACCGGTTTATCCGGATCCTTCAATCCCACTCTAGCTCTTCTTATCGCTCTAGAGATGGAATCAACAGCTTCATCTTGGCCTGTAATATAATTTTTAAGATGAACATCCAAGTTTTGGTATTTTTCTATTTCGGTCTCAGTCATTCTAGTAACCGGTACTCCGGACCAGTCAGATACGATTTTCGCAATATCCTCGTATGAAACTTCCATTCTCTTGCTCTGTTTCGTAAACTTCCAGCTTTGTTTCGCTTCATCCAGCTCATCTTTTAATTTTTTTATTTCATCTCTGACAATTGCGGCTTTTTCAAAGTCTTGAAGAGTAACAGCTTGTTCTTTATCATGCTTTAACCTGTCCATCTCCTCTTCAAGCTGCTTTAAGTCAATTGGCGGAACAAAAGCTTTTACTCTAAGCTTGGATGATGCCTCGTCGATTAAATCAATCGCTTTATCAGGTAAAAATCTGTCTGTAAGATACCTATGAGACAGCTCTGCAGAAGCTTCAAGGGCATCATCTGTTATGCTCACTTGATGATGTGCTTCATATTTATCCCTAATACCTTTTAGTATCTTAATTGTGTCTTCGACATTCGGTTCATCAACACTTATCGGTTGCAATCTTCTTTCAAATGCTGTATCCTTCTCTATTTTCTTTCTATATTCATCAATGGTTGTTGCACCAATAATTTGGATATTTCCTTTAGTTAGGACAGGCTTTAGTATATTTGATGCATCTGTAGAACCTTCTGCAGCTCCAGCACCTACAACAGTGTGAAACTCATCTATAAATAGGATTGTTTTTTCATTCCCGATTAATTCATCAAGAATCCCTTTAAGTCTTTCTTCAAATTCTCCTCTATACTTAGTTCCTGCAACTACACCGGCCATATCAAGACTTAGTATTTTATAGTCTTTGAAAATCTCAGCTACTTCGCCTTCAACTATTTTTTGTGCTAAACCTTCAGCTATTGCTGTTTTTCCTACACCCGGTTCACCTACTAGAATCGGGTTATTCTTAGTCCTTCTTAATAGAACTTGGATAAGTCTTTCTATTTCCTTTTCCCTACCTATTACAGGATCGATTTTACCTTGCTTAGCCATCTCATTTAAATCTTTGGTAAATTCATCAAGTAATGTTTTTTCTTTATTTTCTGATTTATTCTCTTGTACTATGACGTTCTCCTTTCCAAGCAGCTGCATAACTTCATGTACTATCGCAAGTGCGTCAACTCCACACATATTTATCAGAGAATTTGCGAAGGAATCTCTTTCCTTTAAAAGTGCCAATAATACATGTTCAGAACCTACATAAGAGTGTCCTAATTGTTTAGAAATTTCCCTGCTATTTTCAAAAATCTTTTTAACTCTCGGTGTTATCCTATTTGGGTAAGATTCGGCTTCACCGGTGCCAAGATTTGAAATCACAAATGCTTTAAGTGCGTTGTAAGTTATGCCACACTTTTCCATAGCCATCTGATCAATCCCACCGGTATTTATATGTGCTAATAGCAAATGTTCAGTTCCTATATAATCATGTTTTAGCTTAAATGCTTCCTGAGAAGCCAAAGCTAAAATTGAGTTTTTATTTCCCGGATTGAAATTATCCATTTAGCTCCACCTCCTTAAAATAGTTGGAAATGTAAGATGATCTTACAGCATCCTCAATTCCCTTCATCGATGTCTCTTTTTTATATCTTAAAATATTGTTTTTTTGCACATTGAAGAACAAGTCGGTTACTTGTTGTAAATTTAGGCCCTTATATATCCCCATACAAATTCCTACCCTTAAATATGATAGACATGAAAGTGCTTCTTCTTCCGGCATTATCCTTGAATATTTTAAAAGCCCTAAGCTCCTAAAAACTTTATCTTCAAATACATCTTTAAAGCCTGCAAGAAACTGTTCTCTGTACTTTCTTTCATTTTCTGCTATCCTATTTACAAGCATCCTTAGTTTAAATATTACCTCTTCCTCAGGCATACCCAAGGTTCTTTGGTTCGAAATTTGAAACATATCCCCGGTTGATACCGAATTTTCTCCATATAAGCCTCTTACTGTAATTCCAAGCTTGCCTAAGCTATCTATTAAACCTGCCATATTACTGCTATACTTAAGTGCAGGAAGGTGCATCATAACGGAAGCTCTTAAACCGGTTCCGGTATTGGTTGGACAACTTGTAAGGTAACCAAACTCATGATGATACGAAAAGTCAATATGTTCTTCAAGTTTTCTGATAATATTTACAGCTGTCTCAAAAGCTTCCTCTTCTGCTTGACCCGGTTTTAATACTTGAAGTCTTATATGATCTTCCTCATTAATCAAGATGTTAACAGATTCATCGTGACTTAAGCAAAATGCTGAATAATCTATATTCTTAATCATTTCAGGACTTATAAGGTGATTTTCCATTAAAACATTAGCATCATCTTTAATATCTTTCAAAACAAAATGTTGATATTGCTCAGGAAATAATAAATCAATGGATTGACTTACTTTTTTGTCAACCTCAAGGGCATCATCTATAGAAAAAGAATTTGGAAATTTAATACCTTTTATATTTCGAGCAAGTCTTACTCTTGTACTAACCACTACATCTTCATTAGGTCCGACATTCATTCTCCACTTATTCATGATATTCACCATCTATCAAAGTTAGTTTATCTGATAGTTTAGTAATCTCATCTCTTAACTTGGCTGCATTTTCATAATCTTCTTTTAAGACTAAGTCTTCCAACTCCGACTTTTTAATTTGCAAATCCTTCTTAATATCATTAAATTCATTAAATCTTTCAGGATGAATACCTAAATGTTCTTGTGAACCATGAGTAGATTGGAGAATTTGTTTTATATTGTCATAAAATGTGGAGTGACAGTTCTCACATCCAAATTTTCCATTCTCTATTATATCCTTTAATGAGTGATTACATTTTTCACATACGATTGTTGAATCTATTTCTTTACTAGCTTTTTCCTCTATTACTGACCCCAATAGGTCGGACAGTATGTCGTTAAAAAACTTATAATCCTGTAAATCTGAGCTTTTATCAGCGCTTTCATTTATAATTTGTGAATAACAATCAAAGCACATATTCAATTTTTCATCCTTATCACCAAGACTGATAATGATTTCAATTGTAGCGTCTTTGCTACATCTATCGCATTTTTTATTATTCATAAAACCTCTTTTCCGCATCCTATCTTAAAAATACCAGAAGCATGCTTTTTATAATATCCGCTCTCACTATGTTTTTCTTGTCTATTGGAACGCTAGCAAGAGTGTTGTCTTCTGTAGCGTGTATCATCATATGAAACTCTCTTTCCGTAATAATTCCTTGATCATATAAAGCATCTATAACAAGCCTTGCTTTGTCTTTTGTAAGGGTATCACCTATCGTTTCGCTTAGTAATAAATCTATAACAGTTCCTTTTTTCCTCGTTAACTTAACAATCTTAATATACCCAGATCCACCTCTTCTACTCTCGATAAAGTATCCTTTGTAAGGAGTAAATCTAGTTGAAAGTACATAATTAATTTGTGATGGAGCACAACCAAACTGCTCTGCCAAGTCATTTCTACCTATCTCAATTATTCCTTCACTTTCTTCAAGGAGCTCTATCAAAAATCTTTCAATATGATTTGTGAGTCCACTCATGATTTCACCTCTTGTCTTTGACTTACTTTGACTTTATGACTTAAAAAAAATGACTTTTAGTCTGTTTTAATTATACCATCTTTGACCTTAGTTTTCAATAGCTTAATTAAATAATATAAATACAGGAGCTCATAAGAACTCCTGTATTAAACTAGTTTATATTATGGCTTCTTCTTCGTCCGATCAACCACATAATTATATAAATTATTACCCCGACTATAAGAACTGCACCTATTCCTATCGGATGGGAAATAAACTCTATAAATTCACCCATATTTGCAATTCTGTAAGTAGCTAATCCGATGACTGCTACCCCATCTATTATGACCGATTGATCACTGCTCATCTTCTTTTTTACTTCCAGTCTATTATTATCAAAGATTTCAGTAACCCATCCTGTGATAACTTCATTCCCGCTTTTTGATGTATAAGTTATGAGATCGCCGACATGAAGTTGACTTGCGTCAGTTTCTTTTACAATAATTGCATCATTCTTCCTAATAGTAGGATTCATACTGTCTTCACCGATAACATACATTTTATATCCAAAAACGGAAGGTTCTTTACCTTTTACAAAGGATACTGCATTCATAACTATTACAAAAACCATCGCTAAGATAAAAATTGAAAATAGTGCATTCCCCAAACATCCAAGTAACTTGCCAAATATATTACTTGTTGCAGTTTTGGTCTGCTCGATTTTGAATTGTTGTTCTTCCTTTAACTCCTCTTCCTCTTGCATCTGAAGTTCATCTTCAGTAATCGGAGCCTCTATATATGTCGTTTCTTCTATAGTAGTTTCTGATTCAGTAGAACCTTCTTCAGACACTTCTGAATCATTGGGCTGAGGTATATTTGAATGTTCCTGTACTTCTGCAGGTAACACCTCATCAGGTTCATCGATAGTGTTTAGAAGTTTCGTTTCCTGATTATCTTTTTCATATTCTTCTATATCAGTACTCTCCTGCACTACCAGTTCACTTTTAGATTCATCATTTATTTCTACATTATCTTTATTATTAATATCATTATTGTTTTTATTTATATCATTATCTTTCATATTTTTTCACCACCATTAATCAACATACTTTAATGATACAATGAAATAGCGATAAGTACAAGTATATCTTTATAAATAATAGCCCCTATGCAAATAGGGGCCACTTTTTATTCTTCTTCTTTAGCTTCTTCAATTATCTTATCGGCAATCATTTGTGGAACCTCTTCATACCTTTCAAATTCCATGGTGAAGTTTCCTCTTGCCTGTGTCATTGACCTTAAATCTATTGAATATTCGAATAGCTCTGAGTGTGGAGCTTCAGCTATAACAAGCTGAGATCCATCTTCTTGTGGCTCCATACCTAAGATTCTGCCACGTCTTTTATTCATATCTCCCATAACATCTCCCATGTAATCCTCAGGGATATTAACTTCTACTTTCATTATAGGCTCTAGAAGTATTGGTTGTGCTTCTTCCATACCTTTTTTGAATGCCATGGATGCAGCTATTTTGAATGCCATCTCGTTTGAATCTACAGGGTGATAAGAACCATCATATAGAGTAGCTTTTATATTAACAACGGGATAACCTGCCAGAACTCCTTTTTCTAGTGATTCTCTTATACCTTTCTCTACTGCAGGGAAGAAGTTTCTTGGAACAGAACCACCAAATACCTCTTCAGTAAACTCAAACTCTTCAGCACTAGGTTCAAATCTTACATGAACATCACCATACTGTCCTGCTCCACCGGATTGCTTCTTATGTCTTCCTTGAACATCTGATTTACCTTTGATAGTTTCTCTATAAGCAATTCTTAGTGGAATGGTTTGAACTTCTACGCCAAATTCATCTTTAAGTCTATCTATTACGGATTGTAGTTGAACATTACCCTGTCCACCTATTGTTAGCTGCTTTGTTTCTACATTTCTTACTGAAATAAAGGTAGGGTCTTCTTCTTGTATTCTTTGAAGTGCAGGACCAATTTTATCCTCGTCATTCTTAGATTTTGGCTCTATAGCAAAGTATAGATTTGGTGCCGGATACTTGATTCTCTTGTAAAGAGTTTTATCTGATTTACTGCTTAATGTATCTCCTGTTTCTGTCTTATTAAGCTTGGAGATCGCTCCTATGTCCCCTGCTACAACTTCATTTGTTTCCATCTGAGTTTTTCCTCTAAGATGGAAAAGTCCACCGATTTTTTCCGTTTCATCCTTTGAAGCATTGTAGATTTCAGAATCCTTAGTGATTTTTCCGGAAACCACTTTAAATAGAGATATCTTACCGACGAATGGGTCTATTATAGTCTTGAATACAACTCCTGAGAAAGGTTCATTAACATCAATTTTTCTTTCATTACCTTCTTCTATTCTAAATCCGATATTTGCTCTTTCATCGTTTGGAGCAGGCATATAATCTATGATGGTATCAAGTAGTATGTCAAGACCTGCACCTGTTTCTGCAGAACCAGCAATTAGAGGTACTGCTGTTCCTTCAAGAAGTGCTGCAGTAACTCCATTCATAAACTCTTCATGAGTAAATTCTTCTCCGGCAAAGTATTTTTCCATAAGATCATCGTCTGTTTCCGCAACTACTTCAGTGATCTCTGTGAAAACTACGTCGACTTCATCTAATCTATTTTCAGGAATTGGAACTTCGGTTCTAGTACCGTCTTTATATTCATAGGCTTTTTTATTTAATACATCAATTAATCCGGTAAATCCTTCACCTTCTCCAAGTGTTATTGTAAATGGTATAACCTTTTTACCAAAATCTATATGAAGATCGCTTACAACTTTTGCAAAGTTAACATTTTCTTTTTCCATCTTATTAACAAATATAACTCTAGGTAAGCTGATTCTCTCACAATATTCCCAGACTTTTTCAGTTCCTACTTCGATTCCTGCAGATGCATCCAAAACAAGTAGTGCAGCTTCAGCTGCTCTAAGCGCTCCGCTGATTTCGCCAACAAAATCAAAGTAACCCGGTGTGTCAATTAGGTTTATCTTCATGTCTTTATATTCTATAGGAATTACTGATGTTGACATGGAAATCCCTTTACTAGTTTCCTCTTTTGTAAAGTCTGATACTGTATTTCCGTCTTCCACTCTACCTTTTCTCTTTATTGCTCCGGTGTTAAAAAGTAAAGCTTCAACTAGTGATGTTTTTCCGGACCCACTATGTCCTACTAATGCTAAATTTCTAATTTTTTCTGTACTATAAGCTTTCAACTTATTTCCCCCTAACTAAATTATCATAATAATTTAAATCTCACGCTTATTATTATAACATGAAAACATTTGCATGTCATCATGTATATTTCCTGGGTCTTGGATTTAAAATAAATGTAAAATTTAAACTTATTATTCTAAATTAATATTACAGTTTTATATAATATTTATCAGTTTTAAAATTACTTGGGCTATAATTGCCGATCCAACATAGGTTCCAAGCATAACAAATAGAGAAACCAATGCAATCTTCCATCCGGTTTTCTTTAAACCATCTAGATTTCTTCCTGTATAAATTCCGGCATACGCAAGAATAGGCGTAGTCAAAGCTAAGAAGTTTACTTTTCCGGTTAATTCGGAAATCTGCTCTGAAAAAGGAAAGCCCGGTATGGTCATAATGGTTGCAAGTGTAACTATATAAGCAACTGAAGGAATTTTAATTGGTAATAATTTAGCCAGGGCTATTCCAATAAAGGATACTCCTACAAGGATTAGAATCCCGGGCAATGCTTCTATTGGGGATATTTTAGATCCAACCAAATTTCCAACCAATGTCATAAATGCTGTTATCAATAGTACGATTAGTGAATCTTTTAATTTCATCCTACGCCTCCTTATCCGTAATTTCAACCGGATCTATCCCGTATTTAATCTTATACATTCTCTTGTACAACCATTCTGCAAGTGGTAGTGCTATCCAGATTGACATATAAATCCCATCAAGACCTGAAAGTAGGTTACTGGATGCACCAAATGCTTGAAGCTCTGTCGCCATTTGTGGGAACATTTCGGATAATGATCCGACTGAAGCAGTCATCATGCTGGCAGATCCAACTCCTGAAGCCATAGCTAATGCATAGGGGTGTAGAGGTGAGTAAGCTGCTAGAATAGATGCTAATAAACCTATAAATACTGTACCAAAAACTGTTCCAATAATATAAACTCCAAGTACTCCCTCTCCTTCAGGCGAATCAAGTCCATATCTCTCGCCTATAAGGGCAACATTAGGTTCTCTTGCAATTGAATGTGCAGCCCCAATGGACTCTCTTTTTAATCCTAAAAATACAGCAATAGGTACACCTAAAAGAACCGTTCCAATATTTCCTAATTCCTGAAGTATAAGTGCAGGACTAGATTTTATAATAACAGGTATACTCGGTCCGATTGTAGTACCATACTTTGCCATAAGCAGCATAAGTGTAACTCCTATAAGACTGCCTGCATCTTCCATCTCTTTTTCACCTGCAATTTTCGCGAACTTTGGCGTCGTTAAAATACCAAGTATCAAAGCATAGAGCATCGGTAGCAGTACAACAGTTCCTACTCCAACTTGAGCCCTAAAAGGACCTATAAACTCTGCAATAATTACAAGTATAAGAACTATAACATGTAGTTTAATATTTCGCATTATCTTCTCCTTTATTCATTTAAAAAGTCAATTGCCGTCTGTACTAATAGTGATGAACCAAGATAGAATAAGGACTCATCTAAGTCAAATTTTGAATTGTGGTGTGGGTAAGGATTTTCATTTAGCTTAGGATTTGCTAAAAAGAAGTAAGTTCCGGGTACTTCCCTTAAAAATTCTGCCATATCTTCACCGCCCATAATAGGTTTTTTGATTGTTATTATCTTTTCCTCAGGCAGTACTTTAAGTGCAGATTCCTTAAACTTTTCTGTAAAATCCGGATTATTGATTAAAACCGGATATTTAAAATCCATTTCAAATTCTATTTCCGCACCAAATGAAGAGGCAATGCCTCCGGAAATTTCTTCAATCCGTTTGGCTAAATGCTGTCTAACATCCTCGTTGGTTGCTCTTGTTGTCCCTTCAATTTCAACATCATCCGGAAGAATATTCTGATTAAATCCTCCGTTAATCCTTGTTACCGATAGTACAGCAGGTTCTGTTGCACTTACTTCTCTGGAGACAATTTTATTGATTGCCCCTACGATTTCACAGGCGATAGAAATTGAGTCAACTGTATTTTGAGGATATGCTCCATGACCCCCTTTACCTTTCACTTTTACATAAAACCTATCCATAGAAGCCATAAGAGCTCCATAACCTATTCCAATAGAGCCTTTAGGAACAGTAGGGTTAATAGTGCCTGCATGTAGCCCGATTACTGCGTCTACATCAGGATTTTTAAGTGCTCCCCTCTCAATCATAGGTTTTGCTCCACCAGGAAATTCCTCACCCGGTTGGAACAAGAGTTTTACGTTACCTGAAAGTCCACTCTTCATATCATTTAATACTCTTGCCGCCCCAAGAAGCATAGCAGTATGAGCATCATGCCCACAAGCATGCATGTTTTCGTTCTTTGAAGCAAACTCAAGTCCTGTCTCTTCCATGACAGGAAGTGCATCCATATCCGCTCTGAGTGCTATGGTCTTTCCATTTTTTGACCCTTTAATCAATCCTACAACCGCTGTTATGTCTTCGTAGAATTCATATTCAATACCAAGCGAATCTAGCTGTTCCATCACAAAGGCGGAGGTTTTAGGAAGGTTTAACCCCAGCTCAGGAATCTTATGAAGATGTCGTCTATTTTTGATAATCTCATCTTCATATTTTTTTACAATTTGAATTATATCCATGTTCATCCCCTTTCTATTTCATTTTAGATCGGATAAGATATCTTTTAGAATACTGTATATCTTATCTATGGAATTTATCTCAACGCTTTCAAGCGGAGAGTGTAAATTTTTTATATTAGGCCCTATACTAATGATTTCATTTGTACCCAACTTTTGTGATAAAACACCTGCTTCAAGACCGGCATGTAGTGCTGTAATTTTTGGAGTATATCCCATGTGCTTTTCATAAACCTTTATTACGGTCTTTAATAATTCTGATTCTGAATTATAAGTCCATGGAGGATAGTATCCGGAAGTATCTATATTAAAACCTAATGTATCCACAATATGACAAATTTTATTAACCAGTTCTTCAATTTCGAAATTATACGCTCCTCTAATCTCTGAACTGAAAATCAGGTAATTCTCTTTATGTCTTATCTTTCCAAGATTTGAAGAAGAGCTGACAACACCTGGTAGCTTTGCTTCCATTGTATTGATACCCATGGGGGTTAAAATTAGATAGTTTAAAACTTTCAATAATGTTTCAACGCTAAAACCACTATTAAATTCAGCATCACTTAAGACAAGCTCTACCACTAAATCCTCAGAATACTTTTCACTGATTTCTTCTACTACACTGTCTATTGAGGACTGAATGTGTGCAATTGAACTTTCATCTACAGCAAAATAAAAACTTGCATCCCTAGGTATTGCATTATAATTATTCCCTGCGTTTATTGAGAGAGGTACAATATCCGACGGCATCTTATAGAGTATACTTCTCAATATTTTAATAGCATTTGCCCTGCCTTTTTCAATATCCTGACCTGAGTGACCCCCTATAATTCCCTTGATAGATAAATGGTAGGTCTTATTTTCTTTTCCAATATCCACACTATCAAGATGGCAGTATACATCAACGAGCACACCACCCGCCGATCCGCAAACAATGGAATCTTCGCTAGAATGGTCCAAGTTTATAACTCGGGTAGAATTAATTCCCTCAGCCTCAAGAGAATTAACACCAGTAAAAGTAGTTTCTTCTTCAGTTGTGAAAATCATTTCGAGTGGAGGGTGAATTGCAGTTTTATCTTCTAACAAGCTCATCATCATTGCTACCCCTATCCCGTTATCTGCTCCCAGACTTGTTGTTTTCCCGGTGCACAACCATCCATTTACACTTTTTATTGGAATTGGATCATTTTCAAAATCAAAATTTATTGTTTCTTCAGATTCACATACCATATCCATATGTGCTTGAAGTGCAGTGACTTCGCTTTTTTCATAACCTTTTGAACCAGGCTTTTTAACTATTAAATTATAGTTATCGTCTTGGTATACTTCTAATGCCTGTGATTTAAACCTATCGAATAAATAGTTGGATAGTTCTTTCTCATTACCGCTACATCTCGGGATTTTACTTATGTCATAAAAATTTTTTATTACATCAGACCAATTTTCAGATTTCAATAATATCAACACTCCTTTTTATTTAACTTCTGCTATCTTCATATCCACGTATTTTATTATCAGATCCACAGGCAAATCTTCATCCAGTTTAAACCATATACTGGATTTCCCATGAACATATGGCATTAATTCATCTACAAGCTTTAAATCTTTGGGCAGTGGGTACATAGCTAAATGATCCTTCCAAGCAGATGCGTAAAAGGCTATTTTTCCTGAACCAACTCTATATCCTATGACCCCATAACTCAAGACTTCTTCTAGGTCTTGATTATGTTTCTTAATAAGTTTTCTTAATTCTTCAAATTTATCTTTAGATATTTCGGGAATATTCTCTAAATACTCCTTGAGATTTTTGGGTTTCTTAGATACGACTTTATTATCATAAGATTTCTCAAGCATTTCTTGAAGTACTTTTAGATTGATATCAGGTAATTTATTTATATATAAACATGAAACACTTGTTTTAAATTTTCCTAATCTACTAAGTTCATCACCGTAATTGTCAAATCCTTCTGAAAAGTAAATAGTAAGTCTACTTTTCCTCGGACTAAATGCTAGAACTGGATTATTACCTTCTCTACCACTTTCATATTTATAATGCATGATTCCAAATCCAATTATAGAAGGACCCCAAAGCACAGGTTTTGATTTTGTAATTTTCGTCATCAATTCCATTAAAATATTAGCTTCATAGCTTCGCTTTTTATCTAGCGATGCCAGAAACTCAATCAGAGAATATTCTCCAGGTTTGGTTTTGTTTTCACTCATAAAAATACTCCTATATTAATAAATTATACATTTTATTATACCCCATTACTTACACATTATGCTATGTAGTTATCCCTACAAATAAAAAGAGCGTAACAAAATTCTGTTACAACTCTTTTTATGGGTATATGAGTAAATTATAGTAGCTAATATCTAATTTATACGGAACCTAGTGCAGTTCCAAGTTCTTTACACTTTGTAAGTGCTTCTTCATCCGGATTATCATAAGCAGGCAGTGGTGGGTAAATAAGATTTGCACCTGCATCGATACATCTCTTTTCCCAATCCTCCATCCATTCACCATTATTCCATTCGTATGAACCAAAGATTGCAATTTTTCTATCCTTAAGATCCGCTTCACAATCAGTAAACATCGGTTCAAAACTCATCTCTTCAAGTACTTCGTCGCCCATCGCAGGGCAGCCGAAACCTATACTGTCATAGTCGTTCATCATAAACGAATTGAAATCATCTGAGAAAATCAGCTCTACTTCAGCACCTGTACTTTTAACCCCTTCAACTACGGCATTTGCCATAGCCTCGGTGTTTCCTGTTCCCGTCCAGTATACTACTGCAACTTTAGTCATTACAACCTCCAATATTAATTATAATAAGTTACTTAATAATGATTTTATTTTAGCAAATAATCAGAATGCCTACCTGAGTTATACTTCTCGATAATCTCTAAACAGTTATACCCCTGACAGTAAAGTTCCATAAAACAACTACGGCATCTTTTATATTCAAAAAAAGTCTGCTCGGCATTTTCGCAATCTCCATACACTTTCCAGTGTCCGGATTTAGAAAATGATTTACCTCTATTCTCAATAAATCCCTTTACGTCTTTTATAGGGTAGCCCAGGAGAAGTCCGATTTCATGCGGGAAATCCTTAGACTTTCTTAGGTTTAATTTTATTCTTTCTATAATTTTTGGTAAATCGTCGTGCTCATACCCTAAACTATGTAAAAACTCAAGTATTTCTATATTTTTTAGTATGTTCATTAATTTTTCTTCACTGTATACATATACTAGCGAACTAGTTGTGGTTTGTTTTAGAATTAATATTTTAATTCCTAGTGACTCAAGCTTCTTATTCCAAAGAGATACTTTTTTTCTAATTATTGTTTTATCATCTCTAATAGTAAACATGTTAGCAACCTTTTTACCAGCCAGTGTAGGAGCACAACAATTAATCAAATAGGGTTCCATACAATCACCTTTGCTTAAATGATAATCATTATCATAGTTAGAGTATACTAACGATATGCTTTTATGTCAAGGATTTTTATAATAAAAAAAAGAGCCTAAGCTCTTTTTTAATACCAACCTCTAAGTTTCATAACTTCTGCTAGTTTTTTAATTGAGTATACATAAGCTGCTTCTCTCATGGATATACCATGTTCTTCCATCACTTCCCAGATAGAATTAAAAGCTTGTACCATCATTTCCTCTTCTTTTTCGTATACCTCTTCATCCGTCCAGTAGTAACCATACAAGTTTTGTACCCATTCAAAGTAAGATACAGTAACCCCCCCTGCATTTGTTAGCACATCCGGAGTCACCACTATATTTCTTTCTTTTAGAATTTTATCTCCTTCCGGAGTTACAGGACCATTTGCACCTTCACAAACTAATTTTGCATTTATTTTCTCCGCATTATCTTCATTAATTGCATTTTCTAACGCAGCAGGAACGAGTATGTCATATTCTGCACTCCAGAAATCTTCTACGGAGATTTCAACTGAATCTGGTAATCCAAGTAGATTTCCATTTTTATTTTTTGCTTCAAATAGTTCCTCATATGAAAAACCACTGTCTCTATAAACCGCATAAGGTCCTTTTTCCCTATCGAACTCTAGTATTGACGTAACATGGGCACCAAGTTTTTCAAGATTCTTAACCGTAAAACTACCGACATTCCCAAATCCTTGAACCCCTACTTTCGCTCCTTCTATATCTATACCATGTTTTTTTGCAGCTTCTCTTGCTATAATAGCCACACCAAAGCCTGTTGCTTCAGTTCTTCCTTTAGAGCCCCCAAACTCCACAGGCTTACCTGTAAATACTCCGAGGCTTTGGCTTCCTGATAGTACATTGTACTCGTCAGCCATCCATGCCATAATCTTTCCACTGGTGTTTACATCAGGAGCAGGAACATCGATTTTTTCACCAAGGTATTTATATATCTCTCTGACATAACCTCTTGATAATCTTTCAAGTTCGCCTTCTGATAGATCTTTAGGATCTACAGTGATTCCTCCCTTTCCTCCACCATAAGGTATACCTGTTATACATGCTTTAAATGTCATCCATAATGAAAGTGCTTTGACTTCATCCATGTTTACATTGGGATGATAACGGATACCGCCCTTATTAGGTCCAACTGCATCATTATGAGCAGACCTATAACCTTTAAAAACTCTTAGACTACCATCATCCATCTTTACCGGAATGGATACCTCTATCACTCTTCTTGGCTCTTTTAGAAGTTCATATACAGCCGGATCGAGCTTAAGTAAATCACATGCTTTTCTAATTTCTAATCTTGCACTCTCTAAAGGGTTATACTCTTTACTCATTTCATTCTCCTTTTATTGATTATTTTAATTGTGTATTAATAATTCCACTTATTTATATATATTATATCTATTTATCAAGCTAAAGTCATTAGGAATCTTATATTTTATTTTTGTATGTTATTTAC
Organism: Bacillota bacterium; assembly: GCA_023443025.1. Taxonomy (GTDB): domain Bacteria; phylum Bacillota; class Clostridia; order Tissierellales; family Peptoniphilaceae; genus Microaceticoccus. The sequence continues at coordinate 41,067 of JAEZWM010000016.1, read as the reverse complement.
TGAGTTTAATTCGATTGACTTGGTTTAATGTACAGCAATGGTAATTGGCGATTTGGGAATCGCCGCTACACAGGATAATTCAGCCATTCTTTAACGCATATGCCGTACTTTAATATGAATTTAAGGTAATTGGAAGTGAGGGCACTTCCTCTACGTATTTAGTGCAAACTCTATAAAATCAATAAAGTAATTTAGTATTAGAAATAATTCAAAAGAATGTGCGTGGTTTAGAAAATTTATGGAATATGCGATTTGGGAATCGCCGCTACATTTAGCACGACAAGTATCTTGTCGTTTGTTATATAAGAAATTTTTTGTAGCGGAAGTGCCTCACTTCCATTCATTTCGATATTTTTCAATCATCTCCCACTATATAACTCATTTGATGAAGTTAAATTTTTAAGAAGTAATTTAATTATTGTTTTATATAATTTGTATATATTAATCTATAACCATAATGTACATTTATTAGAATAAAGTCATCAAGAATCTTGAATATTACTTTTATATGTTATAATTAAATTATCAAATTAACGGAGGATATTATGCGAATAGATTGTCATGTACATCTAACTTCACCCGAACTTATTAGAAACTGGAAATCACTTAGTGATGAAGAACCTAACTTTGATTTGTTAAGCAATAGTAGTGTTAACAGATTTTCCGATGCAGAAGGTATAATCGATTATCTAGACCAAAACAATCTAAATAAGGCTGTTGTATTTGGTTTTGCTTTTGAGAGTGAGCGTAACCTTAGAGCTGCCAATGAATATGTAATAGAATCAGTTCGTAAATTTCCAGATAGATTGATTGGCTTTGGAGTTGTAAATCCTGTTCAAAAAAACCTTAAAAGCGAGATAAATTACTGCTTAGATAATGGACTAGTAGGCTTTGGAGAGCTATTTCCTACAGGTCAAAAATTTGATATTACAGATAGAAATCTTTTAAAACCTCTAACAGATATATGTACAGAACATGGTCTCCCAATCCTAGTTCATGCCAATGAACCGATTGGTCACTATTATCCCGGTAAGACAAATACCACATTAAATGAGCTTCTCACATTTGCTGAGAACTTCCCTGAGCAAGTGATAATCTATGCTCATTTTGGGGGTGGCTTATTGTACTACGAATTTATGCCTGAGATTAAGAAAATCCTATCTAATTCTTACTATGACACTGCAGCTTCTCCATATCTTTACAATCCAAGTATCTACAATTCCATAGAGGCCATGGGTCTTGTTGACAAACTAGTATTTGGAAGTGATTTTCCACTACCCTGTGCGGAGCAAACCATAGATCAAATCGAATCTTCGACACTGAGTAGTGCTAGCTTATGTAAAATCATGGGAGATAACCTGGAAAAAATAATGAAGAGGTAGTCTCCTCGACATTATTTACTATAGGAGTTTTCTAGAACTCAGTAAAATCTGAATGCTTTTTGTCGTCTTTAATCGTATGCGAGTATGAGCTGTACAAAAAAACAAAAATGAAAATTTCACGTGTTAAAAAAGGAGCAGAAAATCTGCTCCTTTTTTTACATATAAAATTGTTCTGCTGAAAAGTCGTCTGATAATTTAATATAGAATTGAAGTAGTTCTACCAGTGCATAAACAGGCACCGGTCCAACCAATTCAGAATCAACGACATTTACATTATATCTAGTAAGTTCACTTTTTATAGTTTCAAATACTCTGTGAATTGCAGTTTTTTCATAATTAGTTAAGTTCATTGATACCTGAACTTGGTTTTTCTCAGGGATATCAAGTGCTATTGCCCTAACATATTTGTATCCGCCGGTAGCTTCTCTGACGGTTTTTACTATCTTTTTACCTATTTCAATATCTGTTGTATCAAGATTTATGTTAAATGCAACTAGAGGGAATCTAGCACCTGTAACTGTTGCACCACTTTTGGCATTAAACTTAAATGGTCCTTCATCGGGTTTCCAAAATTCGTCCTTCATCTTTTCTTCTAATGCTTCGTATTGACCCTTACGAATCTTTGGTAAGCTTTTTCTATCAGGGTTTTCTGTGGCATCTTCATAGTAATAAATTGGAACTCCTAGTTCATCTCCCATATATTTACCATATCTTTTAGCTATTTCGACAGCTTCTTCGGTAGTAACATTCTTTACCGGAATAAATGGAACGACGTCTATAGCTCCTTGTCTAGGATGTGATCCTGTATGAACAGTCATGTCGATTAATTCTATTGCTTTTTTTGATAGTCTTTTAGTTGCTTCAAGTACAGCTTCCGGTTCTCCTTTATAAGTGAAAACTGATCTGTTATGATCCTTATCACTATTGGTATCTAGTACATCAATACCTTCAACTGAAGTCATAGCTTCCTTTACGGCTTCTACTACCTCCATATTGGTACCTTCACTAAAGTTTACTTCTGCCATTAACACTTTCATGTAATCCCTCCAAAAATTTTAATTATGATTTCTGCTAACTACTAAATAAAATTATATCAGAAAATTCACAGTTTGTTAAGTACATTATATCTAACCTGTTTAAATAGCTTACAAATTGTTGCAATACTTTTTATAATCAATACATAAAAGTCCCCGGTTATGGGGACTTTTTTAGAATTCAATTCCTTCTCTTGCTTCTATTCCATTATTATAATAGTGCTTTACTTCCTTCATTTCTGTAACCAAATCTGCAGCATCGATTATTTCCTGTGGTGCATATCTGCCGGTAAGAACTATTTCTACATGTTTGGGTTTATTTGCTATAACATCCAGTACCTCTTCAAGTTTTATCAGTTCAAAAAACAGTGCAACATTGATTTCATCAAGGATTACCAAGTCATATTCGCCTGAATATATTATATTCTTCACTTCTTTTAGACCATCAGCAGCCCTACAAAGGTCCTCGTCTGTTGGTTTATTTCTAATAAAACAGTCTCTTCCATACTGTCTTATCTCAAATCCCGGCAAATATTTTACAGCCTTTAATTCTGCATAGTCCATTCCTTTAATAAATTGTCCCATAAAGACTCTTTTTCCGGCACAAACGGCCCTTAGTGACAAGCCTAAAGCTGCGGTTGTCTTGCCTTTACCATTTCCTGTATAAACTTGCACGTATCCTGTTTCCATAATAACCTCCCAGTCACGATTATGCACATAAAAATGAGTATATCTATAAGCCGTGTTCTGTATTTGATAATCATCTATCTAGGCTTAAAGTTACCAGTAAGCTCAAGCAATCTACCTTTAGGATCACAGACGAGCAGCCTGCTTTTTATGATCCTCTTTTGATTTTGCACCGAATGGGGTTTACATGGCCGCAAAGTCGCCAGTGCGCCGGTGAGCTCTTACCTCACCTTTCCACCCTTACCGAACCTTTAATTAAAGGCTCGGCGGTATCTCTCTGTTGCACTATCCTTAGGGTCGCCCCCACTGGACGTTATCCAGCACTCTTGCTCTGTGGTGCACGGACTTTCCTCGTATATACGCGATTATCTGATATACTCATTTTTATATGCATAACCAGCTTGGTTCTATTTTATCACAAAAACAAATTTAGTACACATATCTTTGATCAGGTATATGGTAGGTTTCTATTTTAATATCTGATTGAAGGTTGGTTTTTAAATAGTCAGCTATCCTATTTACAATCGGATATTCTGAATTATAATGACCAATATCAATCAAGGTAAGTCCCATATCCAGTGCATATCTATACTCATGGTACTTAATGTCACTTGTAACTAGTGCATCAATTCCATACTCTACGCATCTATCAATCATAAAACTTCCGCCACCCCCAACAACAGCTAGTGACTTTATTGTTTTGTTTGGATCTTGGTAGAGAATAGAAAAGTTTATTCCCAAACTTTCAGTTATATTTTTTGAAAGTTCTGATGCACTTATAGATTCAATTGACCCAAATCTTCCCATACCAATCCCGTCTCCCTTATCATCGAGAATGTAGGGGAGTTCATATCCAAGCGATTCGGCTAACACTCCATTTACGCCACCGGGTGCTGAATCTAAATTTGTATGTGCAGCATAAACATTAATGCCCGATTGGATTACCTCTTTTATTGTTCTTGGAAGCATTGTTGAAAAATCAAGATTTGGAATGGGTTTAAAAATTAGTGGATGATGGTTTATTATTAAGTTTAAACCATTTTCTGAAGCGTATTTAACAACTTCACTTTCGCAATCCATAGAAACTAAAATCCCCCTAATTTCATCGTTTCTATCCCCAATTTGCAGTCCTGAACTATCCCACTCCTCTTGGAGCGAAAGCGGTGCCCATTTTTCCATAACCTCTATAATTTCATGTAATTTCATAATAGTTTAATGCCTCCTGTATAATCTCCAGCTCTTTTTTTATTTCATTTATTCTTGCATTGGCATCTGTGTCAATTGTATTGAGTAGTCTGGTAAATCTTAGTTTTTCAGATTCCAATAAGGACTTTAGGTTTGGATTTTGATTCTCAAGTAATATTTTCCCGTATTTATAATGACAGTCCATTTCATATTTCTCATTACCATGGACAGCTACTATTATAGAATAATGTCTGTTGTTTTCGTAGACACATCTTTCATCCTTAATTGAAAAACCGTTATTATGAAGATAGACCCTTAACTCATCTACAGTTGTGTTAGGCTGAAAAATAAAGATCTCAATATTTTCGGCTATTTCTTTTGATTCTTCAAGTATCTTTATAATTAAACGAGAGCCCATTCCGGAAATAACAACCACTTCCGGATAAGGCTCAACTAATGCTTTCAAACCGTCTGAAACGATGGTTTGTATATTATATGGGTTCTCATTTAATTTAATAATTAATTTTTCTAAGGATTCAGAACTGATATCCGTCGCTATAATTTCACCATATCTATCAGCTTTAGCAAGTGCTATTGGTAAAATACCATGATCTGTTCCTATATCAGCTACGCTTTTCCCTTCCGGGATTAACTTAATCAATTCAGATATCCTTTTTGAAACCGGATTATTTATCATTCTAAGAAGTCCTTTAGCTTTTGGCTTCTACTAGGATGTTTAAGTTTTCTAAGAGCTTTTGCTTCTATTTGCCTGATTCTCTCTCTGGTTACATTAAACTCCTTACCTACTTCTTCAAGTGTCCTAGGAGTGCCGTCAATCAATCCAAATCTTAATTCCAATACCTTTTTCTCTCTATCCGAAAGAGTTCCGAGAATCTCTGATAATTGCTCTCTTAACATGGTATAGTTTGCAGCTTCATCAGGTGCAATAGCCGTTTCGTCTTCTATAAAATCTCCTAGATGACTGTCCTCTTCTTCTCCAATTGGGGTTTCAAGAGAAACCGGTTCTTGAGCGATTTTTCTTACCTCTCTGACTCTACTTACTTCAATCCCCATTTCTTCAGCAATTTCTTCGTTCGTAGGATCTCTTCCCAGTTCTTGAATCAATTGTCTTTGTACTCTAACTAATTTATTTATAGTTTCTACCATGTGTACGGGTATTCTTATAGTTCTTGCTTGGTCTGCAATGGCTCTTGTAATAGCTTGTCTGATCCACCATGTTGCATAGGTACTGAACTTGAACCCTCTAGTGTAGTCAAACTTATCAACAGCTTTCATAAGCCCCATGTTTCCTTCTTGGATTAGATCTAAAAACTGCATACCTCTACCAACATATCTCTTTGCAATACTTACTACAAGCCTTAGATTTGTCTCTGCCAGTCTTCTCTTAGCTCTAACGTCTCCTGCTTCCATCCTTTTTGCAAGCTCAACTTCCTCTTCTCCCGTAAGTAGGGGGATCTTTCCAATTTCTTTCAAATACATTTTGACGGGATCATCTACATTGACATTGGATAGATTGGCAGCAGTTTCAAGAAGAGGCTCTTTCTCAGAATCTTTTACCAGTTCTTCATCATCTTCTTCATCTTCATCTTCGTCATCAAGGTCTAAATCATCATCAAGATCATCTTTCTCTCTTTCGATATCATCATCTTCTTCGATTTCGATTCCCATATTAGCAAGCTTTTGTTTGATTTCTTCAATATCATCTTCACTTAAATCCACCATATACTCTTGAGATTCAAATTGCGATACTGTTACAATATCGTTGTTATCATTTCCAAGCTTAACTAAATCCTCAATGATTTGGTTTTTAATCTCATCATAGTTTTCGATATTTAAGTTATCAGTCAAATGTCATTCCCCCATTCGTACTATCTCTTCGTTTTTAGTTCTACTTCCACTTCTTTTAGTCTTTCCATCAATGTCACTAGGTCTCTTTTAACATCCGGACTCATATCATTCATGTCAAGTGCTAAAAGCATTCCAATATCTCTTTTTAATTCATCTCTTAAATTTAGTTTTCTATTATATTCCAGTCTATTTACAAGTTCATAGAGGACTTTTGAACCTCCATTTTCAAATGCTTGTACATTTATACTTTTAATACTCCTCACTATATCTTTTGGCAATGATTCATTTAGAGCTTCTAACATAACCTTAATATCAATCTTGTCCACTCCCATTTTGAATTGAGCGGACACATAGTTTTTAAGATTGCTTAGATTGTAGTCGTTTAGTTCCTCCAAATAATACTCCAGTTCATTAAAGTATCTAACATCAGAAATAGAATACAGAAGTGCTTCCTTTAACAGTGGAGGTATTGGTTGAACCTCCGAATCATCACTATCCATAGTTCTTTCAAAACGCTTAGGTCTAATTTCAATGCGTGATAAATCTTTTCTAAAAGATTCGGGACTAATCTCAAGTTTTGTTGCCATCTTGTTAATATATTCATCCCTTACTACTTCACTTTGAATCGACCTTATATATATTCCCAATTCATTTATTAAATTACCAAGTGAAATGGGATCAGTCATGTCGTACTTCTTAATTATTTCCTCTGCCTGAAAGTCGATTGGATTCATAGCATTTTTTATTTTTGATTCAAAGGCATCCACCCCAAATTCTTTTACATAGTCATCAGGGTCGTATCCATCGTCCAATTTAATGATTCCGGGAAATACATTTATATTTTTAAATATTTCAATTGCTCTTTCTGTAGCCTTTAGTCCCGGTTCGTCAGAATCATAACATAGATACACATTTTTACCATATCTTGAACAGAGTTTGGCTTGTTCATTGGTTAATGCTGTTCCTAAATTTGCCACCGCATAATTTAACCCTCGTTGATGAAGGCCTATTACATCCATATAACCTTCGACTAGCACAATTTTATCTCTATAGTTTGATCCGTGCACCTCGTTTAGTGCATATAGATGATTACCTTTGTGGTAGATTACTGATTCCGGGGAGTTTATATACTTTGCAACATCGTCACCTAGTGCCCTGCCCCCAAAACCTATTACCCTTTTCCTAATATCTATAATCGGAAACATCAATCTATTTCTAAACCTATCATAATAATTTCCATTTTTAGATATTCCAATAAGACCAAGTTCTATTAAATCATCGGGGTTAAATCTCTTTCTCATCATATGGGTGTAGAGCATATCCCATGAATCCGGAGCATATCCTAAAAAAAACTTATTTATATATTTATCTTCTATACCCCGCTTTCTAAGGTAATCCCTAGGTGCTTTCCCTGTTATCAATAGTTCAAAATAAAATTTTCTAGCTTCTTCATTGATTTTATAATATTTTTCCGTATCAATTTTTTCTCTACGTCTTTCAATGGTATTATCTATAGTTATACCCAATTTATCCGCAAGATACTCTATGGCTTCAGCAAAGCTCATATTATCTCTTTTCATTACAAATGTGATGACATCCCCTGATTCACCACATCCAAAGCATTTATAAAACTGCTTCTCTTCTGATACCACAAAAGATGGCGTTTTTTCTTTATGAAACGGGCATAATCCTTTATAATTTTTTCCTGTTCTTTTTAGATCGACAAACTCCCCAATTATATTTACTATATTAGCATTGTCCTTGATTCTCTTTACAGTGTCATCCCCAAAAAACATTCTTACCTCATTTCGATTTTAATTCCTAATTTCCCATGATTTCGGTATAAAAAGTTCATCAAAAATAAATAATACGTATTTATCAGTCATTCCGGCAATATAGTCGGAAATTATTTCATATTCTGATTGTACTTCTATATTTGCATCTTCGTAAATCTCGAGATGCCTCTTTGGTAGTCTATTTAAATCCTTTAAATAATAATTATAAATTTGCGACATAATATACTCAGCTTTATTTGCATCTTGCTTCACTATATTATTATAATAAACTCTGTCAAACATAAATTCTCTCAATCTTTGAGTAGCATTTTGAACTCTTTTACTCATCATGATATCATTTTTATCACGACTATTATATACCAGGTCATATACCATTGTATTAATCCTCTCACCATGACTTTTGCCTAGAACACTTATACATTCTGAGGGAAGTTCGTCTTTAGTAATAATCCCTGCTCTTAGTGCATCGTCAATATCGTGATTAATATATGCTATTCTATCAGAATATTTTATTAATTTACCTTCAAGTGTACTTGCAAGATTGTCACCTGTGTGATTTGCAATACCATCTCTTACTTCATATGTCAAATTCAATCCATTTCCTATATGTCCTGACTCAAGGATGTCAACGACTCTCATAGACTGTTCATAATGCCTAAATCCACCGGGGTTTAATTTATTGAGCACCTCTTCTCCAATATGCCCAAAGGGTGTATGTCCAAGGTCATGTCCAAGTGCTATCGCTTCAACTAAATCCTCATTTAGCCTAAGTGCTTTTGCAAGTGTTCTTGCAATTTGTGCAACTTCTAAAGTATGTGTGAGTCTAGTCCTATAATGGTCTCCTTCCGGAGAAATGAACACCTGTGTCTTATGCTTTAATCTTCGAAAGGCTTTAGAATGCAGAATTCTGTCCCTGTCTCTTTGAAAGCAGGTTCTTATATCGCATTCCGGTTCTTCTATTTTTCTTCCTCTTGACTCAGAAGCTTTTGATGCATACTGAGATAGAGTTCTCTCTTCCAATTCAAGCAAATTTTCTCTGATATTCATTATATACCCTCCGGTTTAAATATACCCTAGATTGAAGAAAAATATACATTTTAATGTAATAATCACAAAAAATAATTTATTATTATAAATGGGTATATATATTTATGTATAACCTTATTTATTATATCAAAGTTTTAGAAAATGTAAAAAGAAATCTTTTTTAACATAATTTAGGAGGAGATATGAAAGAAGCATTATATTACTATAAAATGGACGATGGTAGTGTACAATGCGTGCTTTGTCCACATAATTGTATAATTAAACAGGATAGAACAGGTATCTGTAAAGTTAGAAAAAACATATGGGGAATCCTTTATACAATGAACTACGGAAGAGTTGCATCTTATGCTATTGATCCAATTGAGAAAAAGCCGCTCTCACATTTTCATCCGGGCACAATGATAAGTTCAATAGGTACTTTTGGATGTAATTTAAGTTGTGATTACTGTCAAAACTATGAATTAGTTCATTTGAATGCTAATATAAGGGAGGTGCCATCCGAACTGATCTTAGAACAAGTTTTAAGGGATGGAAGTATAGGACTTGCTTATACATACAACGAGCCTACTATATGGTATGAATATGTGCTGGAAACAGCAAAGCTCATAAGAGGTAATAATTTAGTTAATGTAATGGTAACAAACGGCTTTATCAGTCCTGAACCACTTGCTGAGCTTGCGAAATATATCGACGCTATGAATATAGATTTAAAATTTATGAATGTAAACCATTATAAAAATATTTGTGGAGCTTCACCCGGTCCTGTTATTGACACCATTAAAGCAGCCGATAGATTTGGAATTCACGTTGAAATAACTAACCTCGTAATTTCAGGTTTAAACTCAAGTACAAAAGACATAGAAGTCCTTGTTGATACTATTAGTAATATCAATCCGAATATACCGCTTCATCTATCCAGATATTTCCCAAGTTATAAAATGCAAATTCCTCCAACTAATATTGAAGATTTGCACAATGCATACAGAATTGCTAAGAGTAAACTAAAATATGTCAGTTTAGGTAATGTATAGGAAAGGAAGATTAATATGACATTATTGAAAGCTTATCTTACACCTCATCCTCCTATTATTTTAGAAGAAATAGGTGGAAGTGAATCAAGAATCTGTCAAGACACAATAGACAGTATGACTAATATTTCAAAAGAAATCACGGAGCTTCGACCTGATAATATTATTATCGTATCACCCCATGCACCTATGTTTAGGGATGCAGTTACGATTATTGCTAACGATAGGCTAGAAGGTGATTTCTCTCAATTTGGTCATCCTTCACTTTCATATAGGTTTCAAAATAATACTAAATTTGCAAATGAAATCTATATGGCCACAGAGGAGCGTAATTTGCCAGCTGTTTTATTAGATGAACGCTCAGGCGGTTATGATTTTAAACTTGATCATGGAATTATGGTACCTCTTTCCTTTGTAGTGAAAGAATACTCTAATTTTAAACTTATACCCATGAATTACGGATTGATAAATAGAAAACTTCTAAGTAATTTTGGAGCATTGTTATATGATGAGATGGAAAGTTCAGAGGAAACATTTATAGTTATAGCTAGTGGCGATCTTTCTCACTCACTTTTAGATAGAGGACCCTATAGCTATACTGAAGAAGGTCCTAAGTTTGACAAGTTTATTACCGAAGCTATAAATAAGTCTGACTTGGCTTCTATAAGCGATCTAAATTATTCATTTGTAGAAAATGCACATCAATGTGGTTATAACTCACTTTTGATACTTTCAGGAGTCCTATCAAGGTCTGATTATGCATCTAGAATCTTATCATATGAAGGTCCGTTTGGGGTTGGATATGCAGTAGCGGAATTCGATATAAAAAACAGTTCTCATGTTAAAGATCCCTATGTTGATCTGGCTACTAAGGCCGTTGAACATTTTGTCGTAAATAGAACTGCCCTTCCTATACCGAAAGATACTCCGGATAAACTATTAGAAAACCGTTCAGGTATCTTTGTTACTCTTTTTAAAGATGGACAGCTAAGAGGCTGTATTGGTACAATAGAACCCGTTCAAGAAAATATAGCACTTGAGATAATCAATAACGCCATTTCTGCTTGTTCTCGAGATCCTAGGTTCTACCCTGTAGATGTTTCTGAACTGCACGATTTAAATATCTCTGTAGATGTGTTATTTGAACCGGAAGTAATTGATAGTATTGAAAAGTTAGATACAGATAAATATGGTGTAATCGTCAGGTCACAAATGAGAAGCGGTCTTCTGCTTCCAAATATCGAAGGCGTTGACAATGTAGAGGACCAAGTTCGAATTGCACTTAGTAAAGCAGGTATAAGTCCATCTGAGGATTATACCTTGGAAAGATTCGAAGTGGTGCGGCATAAATAGCCGCACCACTTTTATTTAATAATACCTTGTGGAAAGTGTTCTCTTAAGATATCTACAATCCTTCCAGCAGTACCTTCTATTGTACTATTAGTAACGTCGATAACGTCGCAACCAATATCACTTATTACTTTTTTGGCATATTCTAACTCTTCTCTGATTCTTTGATCATTTGCGTAATCTGCTGTACTGTCAATTCCTAAAGATTTTAGTCTTTCAATCCTTATTTTGTTTAATTTTTCAGGATCGATGATAAGTCCTATTACCCTCTTAGGATCAGCTTGGTATAGCTCTTTCGGTACCGGGATTTCAGGTACTAAAGGTATATTGACAACTTTGTATCCTTTATTTGCTAAAAACATGGAAGTAGGTGTTTTTGATGTTCTCGATACACCGATAAGGACTGCATCGGCCATCATTATACCTCTTGGATCCTTGCCATCGTCATACTTTACAGTAAACTCAATCGCTGCGATTTTGTCAAAATAGTCATCATCAAGTTCTCTAATACCACCGGGTCTTTGAGTAGCATGCTCTCCAAAAGCCATTTCAAACTGCTTAATAGGTCCTCCAAGTATGTCAAATACATGTATACCGTCTTCTTGTCCCTTTTGAATAAGGTAGTTTCTTAAATCTTCAAGAACAATTGTAGATATGACTATTTCTCCTCTTTTAAGGAAAACAAATATATCATCAACCTGTTCAGTACTTACTATATGTGGATACCTTACTACATGGTACCTTTGATTTGGAAACTGTTTCATTAGTGCGTGAACTACATGTTCCCCAGTCTCACCGAGGGAGTCAGATATTACTCTAATATTCCAATGCGCCATATAAACCCCCTTAATAAAATTACTTAACTATTTTGCTTGGCATAAATAATCTTATAACAACAGAATATATATTTCCAAGTATGGATAATCTGTTATTTCTAATATTGTTATCATCTACCATGACCATTATATTGTCTAAGAATGAATTTATCGAATCGGTTATAGTGTCAAATTTTTCCAGAGCGGTTTCATAATTTTTCTTATCTATTAATTCTTCTATTTCATTAGCTATTGACAACTTATTGTATAGTTCCAATTCAGGTGGGTCAACTAATAATTCCACATCAATCTCACTGATTTCATGACCTTTTGCAATGTTTTCAAGTCTACTTAGGGTCTGTAGAATTTCAGGATCTGTTTTCTCTATCCATTCATTTACAGCCTTAACTCTTTCTGCAGTATAGTAGATATTGGATATATCGACTTCGAAGCACGCGTCTACCACATCATATCTGTATCCTTCGTCTATTAGTTTAACCCTTAGCCTTTGTTTTATAAATTCGAGTATGTCCGCTTTAACGGTTTCATAATCAAATACAAGCCCTTGGTCTTCCAGATAAGTATATAGTGAGTTTCTCACGATGTCTTCAAAATTAAAGTCAAGCTGATTTTGTATCACTATGTTAATTATCCCAAGCGCTGCACGTCTAAGTGCAAACGGATCTTGAGAACCTGTAACCTTTATACCTACAGCGTACATCCCTACTATTGTGTCAACTTTATCAGCAATGCTTAGAATTTTACCTGCTGTACTTTTAGGTAAGTCATCTCCTGCATACTTTGGTAAATACTGCTCCATAATTGCAGTAGAAACTATATGATTTTCACCGGATCTACTGGAGTAAATCATTCCCATTACACCTTGAAGTTCCGTGAACTCTATTACCAGCTTAGTAACTAAATCAGCTTTTGAAAGAAGCGCAGCTCTTTCCGTGTTCTTAATCGTCTCGTCTCCAACAGCCAGCTGCTCTCCAATAAGTTTGGATAACTTTACTAGTCTTTTAGATTTATCGTAAATAGTCCCAAGTTTTTCGTGGAATGATGCGGTTTTTAGTATTTCTAAATAATCTTCAAGACTTCTCTTGGTATCTTCTTCAAAGAAGAATTTTGCATCTGCAAGTCTCGGTGCTATTACCTTTTCATTTCCTCTTTGAACTTCTTCAAGCCCCTCTTCTCCACCATTTCTAACGGTTATAAAGTATGGTAGTAAATTTCCTTTGTCGTCTATAATCGGAAAGTATCTTTGATGATCCTTCATCGGAGTTATAACAACTTCTTTAGGTAGTTCCAAGTATTCATCTTGAATATTCCCAAGTAATGCAGTTGGGTATTCGGTAATATTTACAACTTCATTTAATAGCTGGTCATCTTTAAATAGGTTCCCACCTTTTTCTTTAGACAACCTATTTGCTTGGTGGATTATCATAGATCTTCTATCAGACTGCTTTAATATTACTCCGTTGTCTTCAAGAAGCTTTTCATAGTTTTCTATTTTGTCAATTATGATCTCGTTGCTACCAAGAACCCTATGACCTCTGGTTACATTGTCGACAGGTATACCATCCAGTTCAAATGCCAATACATTATCATTGTACATGGAAACTATCCATCTTATGGGTCTTGCAAATCTAAAGCTCTTTACTCCCCATTTCATTGCCATGGGAAATACCATGCTTTTTATAATATCCGGAATTGCTTCAGCCAGTATTTCAGAAGCTGGTTTGATTTCTATTATCTTTTCAACAAAGATATATTCATCTTCTCCAACTATCTCTGTGAAAACATCTTCTAATTGGCATCCTTGACCCCTTAAGAAACCATGTAGCGCTTTGGAAGGTTCTCCCTGATCATCATACGCAATCTTCTTTGAAGGTCCTTTTATTTTTTGTTTAATTTCATCAGTACTTTGCTCAATTCCGTTAATAAAAGTTGAAAATCTTCTTGGTGTGGATTCAACATTAATATCTTCATATTCTACCTTGTTTTCAACCAGCAATTTTTCAAATGAATTTTTTAATTGAGACTTTGTCAATTCTACATAAGCGGCAGGAAATTCCTCGACTCCTATTTCTAATAAATAAGTATCTTTCATTTATTCCGCCTCCTTTTTAAGCATTGGGAATCCCATTTGTTCCCTTACATCGTAATATTGCACAGCAATATGTCTTGCCAAATTTCTTACTCTTTGTATATAATGAGCTCTCTCCGAAACACCTATGGCTCCTCTTGCATCAAGTACATTAAAAGTATGTGAGCATTTAAGAACATAATCATATGCAGGATATATCAGTCTCTCTTCAATATTTACCTCTGCTTGTTTCTCGTACGTATTAAAAAGCTCTTTTAAAACATCGATGTCCGCATTATCAAAGCTATATACAGAGTGTTCATACTCAGGTTGACTAAATATGTCTCCATAGCTAAAGTTTTCATTCCACTTAATGTCATACACATTATCTACATCTTGTAAATACATCGCTATTCTTTCAAGACCATAGGTAAGTTCACCGGATTCCGGATCACAATTTATTCCACCTACCTGCTGAAAATAGGTAAATTGAGTAATCTCCATACCATCTAGCCATACTTCCCATCCTAATCCCCAAGCACCAAGTGTTGGAGCTTCCCAATTGTCCTCAACAAATCTTATGTCATGAATCTTTGGGTCAATCCCAATAACTTCCAGTGAATCTAAGTATAAATCCTGTATATCTTCAGGTGAAGGCTTTAAAATAACTTGTAATTGATGGTGTTGGTAGAGCCTATTTGGATTCTCTCCATATCTACCATCCGCAGGTCTTCTTGAAGGTTCAACATATACCGTACTCCAAGGCTCCGGTCCTATAGTCCTTAGGAATGTATGAGGACTCATAGTTCCCGCTCCTTTTTCTACATCATATGGTTCTAGGATTATACATCCTTTGTCGCCCCAGTATTTTAACAATTTAATCATCATATCCTGAAAATACATACTTATTCCCCCTAATTATATGCAATTTATATATGTTCTATTATAAATCTATATTAATTTTGCGCTTTCAAGCCATTTCGTAATCTTTAAATCTTGAATTTCCAGATTTTTAATAATAAATCCCAGCATATTTCTTGTCAATTGCCTGTGATCAATGCTTTCTGTTGACCTGTCAAGGTTATCCGCCATAGGCAAGTATAGTAGCCTAGTTAAGTAAACAAGTTCATCTTTTGAAATTTTTGAACCATTATTAAATTTACATTCAGAGCATATTGCTCCTCCTGCATTTTCGTCAATAATATAATAATTTGAGTTCTTATCTCCGCATCTTATGCATCCATTTAAGTTAGGCCTATAACCTACAAATGAAGAATACTTGACTAACACAGACAGTAGGAGTACTTCAACCTTATCAGGATTTTCTTTTAATACTTTAAAAAAAGTCTTTATAAGTCCATATATTTCCGGTTCTGGATTTTCAGGTACCAGCGTTTTTTCTAAAAGCTCTGTCATTAGTCCGGAAACTGTTACTAATTTAAGAGAATTTGTAAGATAAAAATTATTCTCTAATGATTCCCCATCAATTATATAATAAAAGTTTTTTCCCTTGTTTAAATTATAATTTACAAAACTATATTTATTGGTCAAAGAGGCTAATGGGCTGTTTTTTCTGTAAGCTCCTTGACACATTATCTTTATTATTCCGATTTCAGAGGTAAAAACTGTTATTATCTTTGAAGTATTTCCATACTTTAACTCATTTATTACCAGTCCATTTACATCATTTAATTTACTTGTAACCAAAACCCTTAACCCTATCTTCTTTACTTCTCCAGTCCTTGGTTATTTTTACCCATAATTGAAGATTAACTTTTGTATCCATAAGTCTTTCAATATCGATTCTTGATTCAGTTCCCACTTTTTGAATCATACTTCCGCCTTTACCGATTATCATTGGTTTGTGTGATTTTTTCTCTACATGTATATTTGCTTCTACATCTATTAGATTTCTTCCTTCTCTTTGTTTGACACTTATAACTTCGACAGCAACACCATGAGGTATTTCTTCATGCATATTTAGTAGGATTTTTTCTCTTATCAACTCTTGTATGATAGCTCTCTCCGGTTGATCCGTTATCATGTCATCCGGATAATACATTGGCCCCTCAGGAAGTCTTTCCTTTAATTTTTCCATAAAGACTTCAATGTTCTCTGAATTAAGTGCTGATATGGGTATTATCTCGTCAAATATGCCTTTAGCTTCATATTTTTTTATTAATTCACTTAAATTATCTTCAGTTTCAAGATCTATTTTATTAATTAATAGTATCTTTGGGGTATCTATATCCTTTATTTCATTTATGACATAGCTATCCAGTTTTCCAAAGGCTTCTCCCACTTCTACCAACATGGTAATTACATCCACATCCTCTAGAGTGGATTTTGAAACTTTTAACATGTATTCTCCTAAAACATTTTTAGGCATCTGAATCCCCGGAGTGTCAAGAAAGATTATTTGTGACTCATCATCAGTATAAATCATTTGTATTTTGTTTCTAGTGGTTTGTGGTTTGTCAGATATGATTGAAATTTTTTCTCCGATTACTTTATTTAGTAATGTTGACTTACCAACGTTTGGTCTGCCGATAACTGTTACAAAACCCGATTTAAAACTCATTATTTATTCCCCTTTATTACAATATCAATTTAAAAACCAGCACAGTAAGTGCAATACCAAGTATGGCACCCATAATCACTTCACTGGTAGCATGAATCTTCCCTTCTACTCTTGATTCAGCTACAAGAAATGCCAATATATACGATAGAATAATTATAATTCCGCTATTTGTTAGAAAACCTATAATTGTGGCAATTGCAAAGGATAAGGATGCATGACCACTAACCGCTCCGCCTTGTACATGAGTTCCACTTCCTCTATAGAAAACACTCTTTAGTAGTACGGTTATCAATAGAACTAATACAATTATTATAACTGTTAAATGGGTACTAGATTTTCTTATTTTTAAAAATACATTTTGTGAAAAGTGAATAAACTTATCAAAAAAGATTAAATATCCCATCAAAACGGCATTTATTGCTGATACTAACACAGCTCCCGCGGCGACATCCTTTGCTATTTTTGCAACCGGATCATACTCTTTCGTAGCAAGATCAACACATCTTTCAACCGCAGTATTAATCAATTCCGTTACGAAAACCAGTGTGATAGTAAGTGCAAGAAGAGCAAGTTCTATCTTGGAGATATTGAAAAGCATGGTAATAAAAAGAACTATTATAGCGGTTACTAGATGAAACTTCATATTATATTCTTTTGTAATCGAATAGATAAGTCCATCAATTGCAAAATTAAATCCATTGATTAACTTACCTTTTTTCTTTTTTTCTTTCTCTTCCATATCAAACTCCAAGTTTTAGCAATACACTTTTTTCTTTATTTCTCATTATCTTCTTATCATATTCGTCCATATGATCATATCCCAATAGATGAAACATTGAATGAATTACCAAATAAATTATTTCTCTATCTGTGGTATTTCCATATTCCTCTGCTTGAGACACAGCTTTATTGTAACAGATTACGATATCACCCAGCAGTCCATCCTCTGCATTCAGGTCTTCAATCAGTGGAAAAGATAAGACATCCGTGACTACATTTTTATTCCTATAATTATGATTTAAGTCTTGGATTTCATCCTCATCCACAAATGATAGAGATATCTCATATTCCCCACTTAAGCCTTCTTCCTCAAGTGACAATACTGCTGCAAGCTCAATTGTATTGACTAAATAATCAGAAGGCGTATATCCTTGAACCCTTGAATCAATTAATAATTCCATTATTTTCTCTTTTCATAATTATCGTATGCATCAATAATCTTTTGTACTAGTGGATGCCTAACTATATCATTTCTGGTTAAATTCACAAAAGCAATATCCTCTACCTTAGAAAGTATCCTTTTAACTGTTACCAATCCAGATTTTCTTCCATGAGGTAAATCAATTTGTGTGATATCTCCAGTTATGATTGCTTTAGAACCATACCCTAATCTGGTTAAAAACATCTTCATCTGTTCATTTGTAGTATTTTGTGCTTCATCCAATATAACATATGCGGAATCAAGAGTTCTACCTCTCATATATGCGAGTGGGGCAACTTCTATTAGCCCTTTTTCTAAAAGCTTTAAATAGTTTTCATAACCCATGATATCGAATAGTGCATCATATAAGGGTCTTAAATATGGATCTATCTTTTCTTGCAAATCTCCCGGAAGAAATCCCAATGTCTCACCGGCTTCAACTGCAGGTCTTGTAAGTATAATTCTATTAACTTCTTTGTTTCTAAAAGCAGTCACCGCTTTTGCCATAGCAAGATAAGTTTTACCGGTTCCTGCAGGACCAATTCCAAATACTATATCTTTTTGGTCGATGGCGTCCAAATATTGTTTTTGACCTAAAGTTTTAGGTTTAACGGGCTTCCCGCTTGAAGTTACACATACTATATCTTCAAGAATCCTTTTTATTCCGGTTGATTTTCCTTTTTTGACCATCTCAATAGTGTATCTAAGAGATTGATCGTCTATTTCTCCTTTATTATGATAAATATCTTCTAAGCTTCTAATCACATCTTCAGCCGCCATTGTCATAACTTCATCACCTGTTATGATAAGTCCATTTTCATCCAACGAAATCCTTACTTTTAACTCGGATTCTATAATCTTTGCATTTTCATCAAGATTTCCAAAAATCTCTCTAACTATAGCCCTATCCTCGACAGGGATTTCCAACTTATATATATGGATCACTCCTTATTAATCTAATATATAGTTTTATTACATCTATTAATTATACCATAATAGCCTAATTTTCACTACTTAACGTCAAAAGATAGGACAGCCTTTGCCGTCCTATCAATTATCTTCTCATGCTCTTTGGTTTACCAAAGATTTCTGAATATACGATTGCTTTTCTGAGTTCACTTTGTCTGGCATTATTATCAATTCCACCAAAAACTTTAAAAGCAACTTTAGTTTCAGGTTTTTCTTGGATTTTTTGAACCAACATTTCATCAGCAATTGCTGTTCTTTCTGAGTGGTATTGTCTAGCAGCTTCTCTTTTGTGTTCGAAGTCGTGTTCGTCATACCCTCTCATATGCATGCTATAACCTTCAAGCGTTTCCCCGCCTCGATAGAAATCTTCTTCCTCTTTTTTTTCTATAAAAGGACTTTGTTTCTTAGCTTGTTTGGCTTTATGTTTTGCTTGTTTTTTCTTTTGTTCTACTCTTTGAGGATCAAGTTCATCCTGTAGCCTTTTAAAAGCATCAAATATACTACCATAACCTTGCTCTACTTTTTTTTCAACTTGCTTTTTATAGTTTCTTTGCGATGGATTGGTAGCACCTCTATCTACAGGTTTACTTTGATTCCTTGATTTGTCGCCTTGTCCATTTGTTTCACTAACTTTTTTTATTATTAATCTAATTATTGAAGCTATAATCAAGATTTCAAAGATTCCAAACCTCATACCGTCACCACCTTTGTGAAGAGAGATCCATTAGTTGGAATCATTATCCTTGCTTTCTTTGTCAGCTCCCATGTTAGATATAGAGTCTCTCATTTCAGTATCAGCTTTGACGTTCATCATATTATAGTAATCCATAACTCCTAGCTTACCTTCTCTAAGAGCTTCAGCCATCGCAAGTGGTACTTGTGATTCAGCCTCGACTACCTTAGCACGCATGCTTCTGACTTCTGCAAGCATCTCTTGTTCCTTAGCAACAGCCATGGCACGTCTTTCTTCTGCTTTTGCCTGAGCAATTCTTTTGTCTGCTTCCGCTTGATCTGTTTGAAGCTTCGCACCGATATTTCTACCAACGTCCACATCGGCGATATCGATTGAAAGAATTTCGAATGCTGTACCCGAGTCAAGACCTTTGCTTAATACTGTTTGAGATATGGAATCTGGATTTTCAAGAACTTCAGTATGGCTTCTAGCACTACCAACTGTAGTTACAATACCTTCTCCAACTCTTGCTATGATTGTTTCTTCTCCTGCTCCCCCGATAAGTCTATCAATGTTTGCTCTAACTGTAACTTTCGCTTTGGCAATTACTTCGATACCGTTCATTGCCACTGCAGAAATCTGTGGTGTTTCTATAACCTTAGGGTTTACAGAAACCTGAACTGCTTCAAGTACGTTTCTTCCGGCAAGATCTATCGCAGCCGCTCTTTCAAACTCAAGCTCGATATTTGCTCTTTGTGCCGCAATAAGTGCATCGACAACTGTATTTACATTACCACCGGCTAGGTAGTGAGCCTCCAGTGTATTTGCATCGATTGTTAGACCGGCTTTAGTAGCTTTGATCAGTGGATTAACAATTCTGGAAGGCAGTACCCTTCTCAATCTCATACCTATTAAAGTAGATATCTTTACCTTAACACCAGAGAAGAACGCTGTAATCCATAAACCGACAGGCACCATGGTTAAGAAAATCATCAGTCCAATAATAATCAGTATTGCAATACCTGCAATTGGTATAATATTATTTGGCATATTATATCCTCCTTACAAAAATTTTAGTTCCTATTACTCTCAGCACCTTGACTTGTGCTCCTTGAGGTATGAAATCCCCCTCACTCAGTGCATCGTACCTAGTGCCATCTATACTAATTGTACCCGAAGGACGTAGGATTGTAACAGTTTCCCCTTCTTTTCCTATAAGATCAAGTGTGTAGAAGCTATCAGGCTTAACACTTTCAGTGTCTAAATTTTTCCCGAGTACAATTCGTTTCATCAGTGGACTTTCAAATCCTTTCTTAACAACTATTATAGCAACTATAGAAGCTATAATTATTGCAATACTCAAGGATAACACCCCTTGTGTAACATCTCGCATGGCTGTTATTATACCCATTAGGATTAAGACTATACCACTAATCCCGGGAAGTCCAAATCCAGGTATTAGCATTTCAATGAATATCAATACTCCTCCAAGTATAAATAGTACTAGTGACATCCATTCAGCATTACCACTAATTATATTACCCGTAAAGAAGAGTCCGAAACCTAAAATACTCAATACTCCTCCTAGGCCAAATCCCGGCATAAACAACTCGACTACCGCACCTACAAAACCAAGTATCAATAAGAGTGTATTTACAATAGGATTAGTTAAAACATTTGCGATTCTGTTCTTAATTGATATCTCCGGTTCAATAACATTTGCACCGGTTTTATTTTCAGCCTTTAATATCTCGTCTAAAGAATTTACAGAATAATCAATAAAGCCCACTTCTTCTGCTTCTTTGGTTGTAAGGTTCAAAAGCCTTCCACTTTCAACCATATTATCTACAGCAATTCTTTTATCAGCCATTGCTGCGACAATTTGATCATCCCTGTTTCTATACTGTGCGGTATCTCTTAATAAACTCACCCACAATGAAAGAACCTTTTCTTCATTAGGAATAGTTTCTGCAGAACCTATGGTTGCAGATGTGTTCATAACAAGCTTTTCAGAAGCAATTGCTATTAGTACACCTGCTGATTCAGCTTTATTATTTATATAAGAAATTGTTGGCAGTCCCGCATTGACTATATCGTTTTTAATTTCCTCTGCAGAGTGAATAAAACCGCCATAAGTGTCAATTTCAAATACTATGGTAGATGCACCGGAGTTTTCAGCCTCACGAATTCCATCTTTAACTATCGATCGAGTGACCCCATTTATATTTCCCTTAATTGGAATTACAAACACCGAATCATTGTCCGCAAAAGCTACCGAGGAAATAAGCAGGATCAAAACTACTATTAAAATCCCTATTCTATTCTTCACTATCTCACCCCCTGATTATTAATAGTATTATGTTAACAGTAAGATTATCTCATCCGACAAAGCTCAAATAACTTTGTTATTAATAATTATATCTTATGGATAGACACAAAGAATAATATTTATAAACTCTTAATATTTGATATCCATAAAAGAGGTCATGCCTTATAAATAATTTTAGTAATGTTTATATGCTGAGTATGCTCATATTACTCAGTTTCGAGTTTATCAAACTTTTTCTTCTATTATATATTCACAAAACAAGTACATCGGAAACAAATTATCTATAAGTATTTTTAAAATAAAAAATACCACTGCAAAATAGCAATGGTATCATTTTTGTTTTAACTGACTAGAATTTTCTTTTTTTTCTTCTAGCAGCTTCAGATTTTTTCTTCCTTTTTATGGATGGCTTCTCATAATGCTCTCTTTTCCTATACTCAGAGAGAACTCCGGAGCGTGCACATTGTCTTTTGAATCTTTTGAGGGCGTTCTCTAGTGATTCATTTTCCCCAACTTTTATCTCAGTCATTAAATTTCCCTCCCCTCATAGTACAAGAGTACTGTATTATTAAGAATAATACTAAACAATTATACCTTAATAATTAAAATGTTGCAAGTATTTTAACCCGGTGGCCACTGAAGATTTCTTCCTGCAAGTACATGATAATGTATATGCCCAACTGTTTGACCACCATGATCGCCACAGTTGTTAACAATTCTATAACCATCCTCATCAAAGCCAAGTTCTTTCGCTAGTTTTGCGATAACTTCAAAAATTCTTCCAATCAATGCACTATTGTCAGAATTGATTTCATTGTTCGATGCAATATGAGCTTTTGGTATCGCTAATAAATGGATTGGAGCTTGAGGATTTAAATCTTTGAATACGATTATCTCGTCATCTTTATAAATGGTTTCTGCAGGGATTTTCCCTTCGGCGATACTACAAAAAATACAATCCATATTTCACCTCCATGTAAAATGCACTTAATCTATAAGTTTTCCAACCAGTACGTCAGTTTCTCTACCTTCTATTATAACAGTTTTGATCTCACTTTCCAAATCCAGATCAGATTTTACTGCTACTTTGATGTAATTTGTCGAGTAACCTTCAGCTGATTTTCCGTCACCGGTTTCAAATAACACACTCAATTTAGTCCCTATTAAAGAATCCATAAACTCTATGGATTTTCGTTCAGCTGCTTCAATTAACAGCTCAGACCTCTCTCTTTTTATCTCTCCATGTACTTGGTTTGGATACTCAGCGGCCGGTGTTCCTGCTCTTGGCGAGTATCTAAACACATGCACTCTTGAAAATCCAATCTCATCAACAAACTTTAAGCTATCATTGAAATCATCATCACTCTCCCCCGGAAATCCAACTATGATATCTGTCGTTATCCCGGCATTTGGAAAGTACTTTCTTATTAGATTTATTTTTTCGAGGTACATATCGGAATCGTATTTTCTATTCATCTTTTTTAGGATTTCATCTGATCCGGATTGAAGTGACAGGTGAAAATGGTCACAAAACTCGGGTATATTGGATAGCCTTTCTAATAGCTCCTCGTCCACTATCCTTGGTTCAAGTGAACTCATCCTCACTCTTTCAATACCATCTATTTTACTAACTGATTCTATAAGTTCTATTAATGCGTCATTCAATTTCAAATCAAGGCCATATGACGCTACATGTATACCGGTTAACACCACTTCTTTGTAGCCGTTAGCAGCAAGCTTACTAGCTTCAGACAACACTGCATCCATCGGTCTCGATGTAATCGGTCCTCTGGCATAAGGAATTATACAGTAGGTACAAAACTGATTACAACCTTCTTGAACCTTGATATAGGACCTTGTTCGCTCTGCGTTCTCACTTATTTCTAAGTCATCAAATTCTTTTCCCGGTTTTAACTCTTTTACTAAATTAATCTTTATATGGTTTCTATATGCATTTTCACATAGTTCCACAATTCTGCATCTATCGGTAGTGCCTAAAATTACATCTATATCTCCGAGCTTCTCAATATCCTCCGGAGCAATCTGAGAATAACAACCTACCACCGCAATGATAGAACTAGGGTTTTCTTTTTTAGCTTTTGAAATAAACTGCCTTGACTTTCTGTCACTCAAATTAGTGACCGTACAAGTGTTTATCACATATATATCCGCAATTTCATCATGAACGATATCATAACCGCTATTTGTAAAAAGCTCTGCCATGGCTTCTGATTCGTATTGATTTACTTTGCAGCCTAATGTCATTATATTTACTTTCAAATCTATTCTCCCATATCGCCAAGTTCGTATTGGATAATTGAAACCAATGCAAGACCGGCAGTTTCTGTTCTTAGTATCCTTGGTCCGAGTGAAATTATATGAGCTCCTCTTTCACTTAAAAATTCAATCTCTTTCGGATCAAATCCGCCTTCCGGTCCTATGAGTACTGCAATTCTATTTGATTTTAGTTCTTTAAGCTTAGCTTTTAGAGTCTTATCTTCTTCTGTTTCGTATGCAACCAAAAGAGTTTCTTCATTTATATCACTTAAGTCGATGATATCCCTAACTTCAGGTATATAATCCCTTCTCGACTGTTTACAAGCTTCCTTTGCTATAGAGTTAAGTCTTTCGATTCTCTTTTTAGCTCTCTTAGATTCCAGTTTAACTACAGTCCTTACGGTATTTATCGGATGGATTTCTTTGACCCCAAGCTCAGTTGCTTTCTGTACTATAAAATCCATCTTATCGCCCTTTGCAAGTGCCTGATAAAGAATTATATCTATATGCGACTCACTTTGTTTTTCTATTTCCTCTATTGCTTTAATCCTTAAGTCTTCACCGGTAATATCTACAATTTCACATAGAAACGAACCATTACCACCAACAACTTCCAGTCTCTCACCCATCTTCATTCTTAGTGAGTTTACAATATGATTTCGGTCATCTCCACCGATACTAAAAGTTTCATCAATTATTACACTATCATTAATAAAGCATCTATGCATTTCTATACTCCGCATGGATAGCTGTCCATCCATCTTTTTGTTTTGATGAAATTACAACATATCCCATTTCATCTAGCTTGTCATAAACCATTCGAGCATTTTCATTTATAATTCCGGATAAGATAACCTTGGATCCATGTTTCAGGTTCTCATGAAGATAATCGAGAAGTTCTACTATTACTTCTGCGATGATATTGATTAATGCAACATCATAAATGCCATCTATCCCTTTGGTCAAATCAGCTTCAAAAACATCTATGATATCCTCGCATTTATTTAGTTTTGAATTCTCGGTAGTTGTACTAATACAAACCGGATCGAGATCAATTGCGGTTACACTTTTCGCGCCGAGCTTCGCTGCAGCTATTGCAAGTATACCGGAACCCGTACCGATATCGATTATGTTTTTCCCACCTATACCCATCTCTTCCATTATCTCCAGACATAGATAGGTCGAAGCATGTGTACCGGTACCAAAAGCCATTCCAGGATCTATATCAATTACAATCTCTTCTTTAGAAGCATCATAATCTTCCCAAGATGGTTTTATTACAAGCTTTTCACCGAGTTTGAATACCTTATAGTATTTCTTCCACTCGGTTGCCCAATCCATATTATCCAGAATCACTTCATCGACGATTTCAACTTCGTAGTCAACACTGTCGATATAATGTCTGAGTTCTGTTTTTATAAATCCATTGTATTCCTCAGTATCAAAGAACACTTTAAGCTTTATTATATCTCCCGGTTCACTATCCGGAAGGTCGATTAATTCCCAGTCGGTATTATGTTCATATACATCAAAGATTAGATTTTCATCTTCAACATTTACCCCGTCAATATTGTATTCGTACAGCTTATCGACGAGTAAATCCTCATTATCTCTATGCGTTTTTAGGATTATCTCAATCCATTTCATGTTTACACCTACTCAAAGATATCCTTGACCTTATCGAAGAATTTCTTTTTCTTTTCTTTGGTTTCCTTGCCCTCTATCTCATCAAATTCTTTTAATATTTCAATCTGTCTGTCGGTTAAATTATCCGGAGTCACAACTTGAGCTGTGATGTATATGTCACCGATTTGAGGTGCTCTAGGGCTCTTTATTCCTTTGCCTCTTAGTCTAAATATCTTTCCTGATTGAGTTCCACTAGGTATGTCCAGCTTTTCAACCCCATCTAGTACCGGTACTTCTATTTCATCACCAAGTGCAGCCTGCGTAAACCTTATCGGTAGCTCGTAGAATACATCTAGTCCTCTTCTTTCAAAGAGTTCATGCTCTTTTACCGTCAGTACAACGTAGAGGTCACCATTAGGCCCGCCATTTACCCCGGCATGACCTTCACCTGTAACTCTTATTACTGTTTCATTATCTACTCCTGCTACTATTTTTACCTTTATGGTTCTATTCTTAATAACATGTCCTTCACCGTGGCATGTTTCACAGTGTTCTTCGATTATCTCCCCAGTGCCATGACATTCCGGACAGACTGAAGTCCTTACGAATCTTCCAAAAGGAGACTCTTGGGTAAAGCTTACCTGACCTGTTCCCGAGCAAGTAGTACAAGTCTTCTTCTCAGTTCCCGGCTTAGCACCGCTTCCATCACAGGTTTCACAGGTTTCTCTTCGCCTGATGCTTACTTCCTTTTCAGTACCGAACACAGCTTCTTCAAACTCTATCGTTAGATATGTCGATATATCTTCACCTTTATAAGCCCTCTGAGCTCTTGAGGTGTGTGTACCTGCCCCTGAGAATCCTCCACCGAAAAAGTCGTTGAAAATCGTACCGAAAATGTCTTCGAAACCACCGCCGTATCCGCCGCCGGCTCCCGCTCCTTCAAATATTGCATCACCATATGTGTCGTACTTAGA
Source organism: Bacillota bacterium (assembly GCA_023443025.1). Classification (GTDB taxonomy): domain Bacteria; phylum Bacillota; class Clostridia; order Tissierellales; family Peptoniphilaceae; genus Microaceticoccus. The sequence continues at coordinate 14,155 of JAEZWM010000016.1, read as the reverse complement.
TCTCTTATTTGGATCGCTTAGCACTTCATACGCCAGGTTTATTTCCTTTAATTTTTCACTTGCCGTTTCATCATCCGGGTTAAGATCCGGATGGTATTTTTTAGCAAGCCTTCTATATGATCTTTTTATTTCGTCTTGAGTGGCAGTGGATTCCACTTCAAGAGTTTCATAAAGATTTCTCAATTTGTCACCAGTCCTTCTACTATCTTATAATTGCCTACAATATTTTTACATATATAAAGTGCATTGTCAACTAAGTGAATTTAAAAAAGGCAGGATAGAATCCCACCTTTTCCGGTTTTATAAATTATTCTTCGTCCTCGTCAACTACTTCGTAGTCAGCATCTACTACATCGTCTTCCGGAGCTTGTTCTCCCGGTTGCTCTGCACCTGCTGCTTCGCCTGTACCTTCGTATAGTTTTTGAGAAATCTTATAGAAGTCTTGAGTTAACTCGTCGGTTTTTGCTTTAATATCTTCTACATTGTCTGATTCTAAAGCAGTTCTTAACTCAGCAATCTTTGCTTCAATGTTTTCTTTTTCAGCTGAATCTACTTTATCACCTAGATCTTTAAGTGATTTTTCAGTTTGGTAAATTATACTTTCACCATTGTTTTTAGCTTCGATGATTTCTTTCTTTTTCTTGTCATCTTCAGCAAATTGTTCAGCTTCTTTAACTTTTCTTTCAATCTCGTCGTCAGACATCTTAGTTGAAGCAGTGATTGTTATCTTTTGCTCTTTTCCTGAACCTAAATCTTTTGCACTTACATTTACAATACCATTTGCATCTATGTCAAATGTAACTTCGATTTGTGGGATGCCTCTAGCTGCAGCAGGAATCCCTGTCAATTGGAATCTACCAAGAGTAGTATTGTCAGCTGCCATTTCTCTCTCACCTTGAAGTACATGAATGTCTACAGAAGTTTGTCCATCTGCTGCGGTTGTAAATATTTGGCTCTTCTTAGTTGGGATAGTTGTATTTCTTTCTATAAGTTTTGTTGACACTCCACCAAGAGTCTCAATTCCAAGTGAAAGTGGTGTAACATCCAGTAATAGTAAGTCTTTAACCTCTCCAGCCAGTACTCCACCTTGAATAGCTGCACCTATTGCCACACATTCGTCCGGGTTGATGTCCTTTTGAGGTTCTTTCCCGATTAGTTGTTTAACAGCTTCTTGAACAGCCGGGATTCTTGTAGATCCACCAACTAGAAGTATCTTCTCGATATCGCTTGGAGTAAGGTCAGCGTCTCTTAGCGCTTCTCTTACAGGACCCATAGTCTTTTCAACTAAGTGAGCAGTTAGTTCTTCAAATTTTGCTCTTTTAATATCCATATTTAAGTGAGCAGGAACACCATTGATAGCAGTGATAAAAGGTAGGTTAACATTTGAAGTAAGAGTTGTAGAAAGCTCTTTCTTTGCTTTTTCAGCTGCATCTTTAAGTCTTTGAAGCGCAGTAGCATCATCTCTTAAATCAATTCCTGATTCTTTCTTGTACTCTTCAGCTATATAGTCAATTAATTCTTGGTCAAAGTCGTCTCCACCAAGTCTGTTGTTTCCTCTAGTAGAAAGCACTTCGAATACTCCGTCACCAACTTCCAGTATGGAAACGTCAAATGTTCCACCACCAAGGTCATACACCATAATCTTATGCTGATCATGCTCTTTGTCGATTCCGTAAGCAAGAGCAGCTGCAGTTGGCTCGTTTATAATTCTCTTAACTTCAAGACCTGCAATTTTTCCTGCATCTTTTGTAGCTTGTCTTTGAGAGTCTGTAAAGTAAGCAGGTACTGTTATAACCGCTTCAGTTACAGTTTCACCAAGGTAGTTTTCAGCATCTGTTTTGATTTTTTGAAGTATCATAGCAGAAATTTCTTCAGGTGAGTAGTCCTTATCATCTATATTCTTTTTCCAGTCAGAACCCATCTCTCTTTTGATTGAACTGATAGTTCTATCAGGATTTGTGATGGCTTGTCTTTTAGCAGTTTCTCCTACTAGTCTTTCGCCATCCTTTGCAAATGCAACAATTGAAGGAGTAGTTCTGTTACCTTCCGCATTTGGGATAATAATTGCTTCTCCACCTTCCATAACAGCTACGGCAGAGTTTGTTGTTCCTAAGTCTATACCAATAATTTTACTCATAGTTTTCCTCCTAAAATTTGTTTATTTAAAATTTATTTATTTGCTTACCTTAACCATGCTTGCACGTAGAACTCTATCACCCAGTTTGTATCCCTTTTGAAAAGTTTCGGTGATTATACCCGACTTTTCATCGGACTCTTCCATAACTACAGCATTGTGTAGATTAGGGTCGAACTCTACGCCATCAGATTCAATAATTTCTAAGCCTTGTCCTTCGAGAACCTTTAACATTTGAGCCCTTATCAAGCTAAACCCTTCAACAATACTAGGGTCTTCCTTGCAGGAATCTATGGCTCGATCAAAGTCGTCAAGAATAGGAAGTAGTTTCTCTACCAGTGATTCAGTAGCAAACTTAATCGTTTGAGCTTTTTCTTTATTGACTCTATTTCTATAATTATTAAAGTCAGCCTGTAGTCTGACCAGTGTTGATTTTAACTCATCAACTTCATTGTTTTCATCCACTATTTCAGCTTCTATCTCTTCAGCTTCATCTTCCAGTGTTTCAATGTCTTCGTCAACTTCGACATCTTCAGTCGTTTCCTCGTCTATAATTTCCGTATCATTTTCATCGTATTTCTTCTCATCCATAAACTGATCACCTCGTCTATTCTCTATTACTTAGGGACTCTAATGCTTCAGTCAGCGATAATATTGTCATAATAACTGCGCTGTAGTCCATTCTCTTAGGACCAATTATTCCGATTCTTCCGTGTAGATTGTCTCCAAGTCCGTACACAGAAGAAACAATTGATAACTCAGCTAACAACTCAAGCTCGTTTTCTTCTCCGATGCTAATCTTTAATTCTTCTTCATCATCTTTTGATATTATTTCTGCCAAGCCGTCTTTACCCTCAATAAAATCGACAAACTCCTTCGCCTTATCAACATCCTTATACTCAGGATAGTTGAAAATATTTGCAACCCCATCGTAGATGATACGAGTTTGATTCATCTCATTAATCTGAGAAGCAAAAACTTCTCGCAAGTACATTAAAAATCTTTTGTACTCAGGTGGTGCTGATTTTAAAAGGGCATCGATTGTTTTTGGAATATCGGCTAATCTATTGCCTATAAGCTTTAGATTGATATATTTATTTAAATTCTCAATAAATTCCTTATCAACGGGCTCCTCCAAATAAAGAGTATGATGCACAACATCCTCAGTATCATAAACTATCAATAGTACCAAGGTTATAGGTGAAAGTTCAACAAGCTGCAATTTCTTTATCTTTATGCTAGTCTGTTTAGAAACTATCGCCAGTGCAGTATACTTCGTTATATCTGAAAGAACTTTTGCAGAATTAGTAATTAAAGATTCCAATGCATCAAAATCTTTGTCTAAGAGCATAGAAATCATTGTCTTATCAAGAGCCTTTTCGGTAAACAGCTCGTTTAAAAGATAGTTGACATAATGTCTATAGGCCTTGTCAGATGGAATCCTACCCGAAGAAGAGTGTGCCTTGTTCAAGTACCCCAAACTCTCCAAATCAGACATCTCATTTCTGATAGTCGCCGAACTAACTCCTAAATCATACTGTTTAGAAATCGTCCTTGATCCAATGGGTTCAGCACATAGTATATAGCTGTTTATTATCGCATAAAGTATGCTCAGCTTTCTCTCATCTAACATGTCCTCACCCTATTTCTTTTTTGTTAGCACTCACTCGCTCCGAGTGCTAATAATATAATACAAAAATTTTTGCTCTTTGTCAATAGTTTTAATAAATAATTTATAATTTCATATATTATGGGTTAAAAAGTTCATCAGAAATCAAAAAAAGAGCCCTTAACTTACAGGTTTTGGCTCTTAATCTCTTATTGTTTTTTATAAAAGAAGTTGTGTCAGAATAGCCAAAATTCTGACACAACATCCATCCTCTATTTCTACTCATCAATCCCAACATCTTCGGAATCTTCTATCCACTCTAGAGTTTCGTCCTCTTTCTCATTATATAAGGTATCATCACTGCTGTTATTCTCATTAAAATCAAAAATATCTTTCCTTTTTAGAACTGCTCAATTTACCTTACTTTAATTCACTATGAATTAAAATATCGAAAAATATTTCTCTTTTATTTCATCTGTTAGTGGAAGCAGTTTTTTATCAATTATAATATATATTTCATCACATACCTTATCTAAATATTCGTGTTGATGTGATGTTAACAATATAGTTTTGTTTTCTTCTTTTAATTTCGATAATATCCCTAAAACTTCTACATTAGTTTGAAAGTCAAGCGCATTAAATGGTTCATCCAATAATATTATATCTTGATTCTCCATTATTGCTTGAGCAATTCCAAGCTTTTGCTTCATACCTGATGAGTAGTTTCTTACTTTTGTTTTATTAGCAGGATCCAGTTCCACACTTTCCATACATTTTTTTATTTTCTCATCATCAATCTTTCCTTGAATATCAGCTAATAATTTTAGATTTGTAAATCCATCATAAAAGTCAATATATCCTGGTTGATTTACAAATAAACCTACATCCCTTGGAAAGTCTAAGTCTTTACCAACTTTTTTATTTCTTACGAATATGTCTCCTTCGTCTACAAACTCCAATCCTGTTATTAATTTAAATAGTACACTTTTTCCAGAACCATTGGCTCCAACTATTCCTACTGTTGTACCCTCTTTGATATCCATACTTGCATTATTAAATAAAACGTTCTGTTTGAACTTCTTGCTTATATTTTTAATTTCTATGATTGACATATTTGTACCTCTTTCTACTAAACACAATAAAATATATCACAATGAAAAACAATAAAGGTAATATTTTTATTAACGTCTTTTGTTGTTTAAGATTGTTGCAAAAATCAATGATTCCAAAATTGAAGGTAAAATAATTACTTGATGGCACTACAAATAAAATAAATTTAGCAATCAATATACTCACAAAAGCAACTACACCACTAGTATAATCAGATATTATTTTAAAGATCAGAAAATCAAATATTAAATAGACGAAAAAAATAACAAAATATAAATTTAACTTTAAATTTGTAATTTGTAGACCGAGTAATTCGTTTAAATAATTATCACCTTGATTCATATAAAACCCAAGAAAATAAAAAACATTTCCAACCAAAGTCATATATAGTGTGTATTTAAATATGTATTTTATATACTCTACTGTAAGCTTATAATCAAACTCCAATTTGCTTTTCATCCTAATCAATACAGGTGCTTGTCCATATGTTTTTATTCTACTATCCACTACACCAATAAAAAACAAGGGAGCCATATAAATAATTGTCATGCGAAACCATGATATAAAAGAACTATATCCACCTCCTGTACCAAGCATCACTAAAACAGGTACATCTTTCATACTAAAAGATTCATTTCCAAGATTACGTAGCACCTCTATTAAAAACATAGAAAGAACGATGATAAACGATATTATATTTTCTTTCTTTGAGACAAATAGATAAGACGTTTTATAACCACTTCTATTAGTTATTCTTTTTCCGCTACATACCAATAATATTAAAAGTCCTGTTATCAACACTAAAGTAAATTTTAATACTCCGTTCACAAACAAACCATGATGCAATAATATATAATTATTAAAACAAAGAATAGGTAAAGTAGATTTTAATTCAGTTTTAAACCCAATAAATGTAAGTATGTAAATCAATACTGATGCAATAATCATTTTTTTATACCCATATTTATAATTTACATACGAAGTCAAGGAAAACAAAACGACAAATCCAAACATAAAATATATGGCAACTAGTACAACAGCAAAAGCCAAATAATAAAAATGTTGACTATACATATTCAGCACTATAACAAGCTCATTATAAAATGAATCATCTACAATTGCTTGATAATTACTACTTTTAAAGACCTGTATTCCAATAAAAAATGCTATAGTAAAGTGCGTACTAATATAAAGCAGCATCCATATTGTAAATGATTTTATTGAACTTCCAATTTGGTGGAAAAAGCTTTTGAACCTAATCGTTTCAATATCTCTCTGTCCTCTTATGTATTTTGCAATTATAATTAGTATTGTAGGCAACATACAGTATAGTACATAGTAGTGATTTGTAATAACAGAAAGTATATATCCGAATATACCTATATTGATTTCTCTATATTCATTCAGTGCAATTCCACACAAAAAACAAAACACAAAAAAATTTACTGATAACAGTATTCTGTTCTCTAATATAATCCTTTTAGTAGCTTTCATTTTTTAAACGTATCCTCAAAATTTTATGGGTAACTACAATTATAGCAACAAAAATTAAAATCCCAATAATCATGTTTCCTATTTTCATTGAATTTGGAGTCAACCTATTTAAAACAAATGTTGTAGTCAAACTAAATCTTGATAATCCAATAATTGACGTAAAAAAGTTTTCAAGCAAAACATAAATAAATGGGAAAATTAATGCTAAAAACAAATTGCTGACATATAGAGCTATTATTTGAGCAAACAAACATATTATTGCACCCACAATGGCTTTATAAAACGACCATATAGCACCAAATATAATAGGTTTAAACATTTGCATATCCCCTAAAATATAATATGCAAGTGACGGTTTGTCGCCAACAGGAACAATTTTCGCAATTTTACATGAAAATATCACGCCTATAAAATTAACGATGAAAACCATTATCATACATGATATTAGTACTGAAACTATATGTATATATACATATCTTCTTTGAGAAATTCTTAATTCAACATAATCTAGAAAATGATCTTTCTTCAAAAAGAATGTATAAACTGCGAATGGTACAGTAACAATCAAAGAAAAGAAAAAATCAATTGGTTCTGATGCATATATATATGGACTTATAGCATAATGTATCATACTATTCCTATTATTCATAACAATTAGCCCAATTAATACAACTAGATAAACAAATCCCGTAATAGACGCAATAATAGATTGTCGATTTATTGAATTAAATAGTAACCTCATGTTTTCTCCTTCCATCAACTAAATTATAGGAGACTATTATAGAATAGTCTCCTATAATTTTTTATTTTTCCGATTTATTTTTTAGTTGCTTTTCCATGATCCTTCAACTTGAACATTTACAGTGGTATTCCAATCATTAGAGAATTGAACTCTTACGCTGCTTCCATTATAATGACTTACATGACCATCTAGGTAATAATTAGAATTATCATCTACATCTCTAGTCCACAACCCTGCCACTCCATCATCTTTCTGCATTCGAGCATCTACAACATAATCTCCACCTACACTTCTTGAATATAACATACCATTTGCACCGCTTATAGACTTTGTTTGATAAGAAGTATATCCAGCACCATTAAACCTACCAACTGTTGTACTATATTCTACATAACTTGTTCCAGCATAAACCATAGTTGTTCCAACTATTAGTATAACCTATCCAATATTCATAAATAACATAGTATAATTCCCTCATAAGTATAATTTGTTCAATATAAGTATAACATAATATGTATGCTACTTTTCTTGACTTGTTATAAGATGCTGTTTAGTTGTTATAAGATGCAAAAAAAGAGGCTATTTTTTTCAAATCTCCTCTTTTTTACAAATTCTAAGTATTTAAAATTAGTTTTATTTTTGCATTTATGGTATGGTCATCTTGCTCCAGTACAAATGAGCCATTGTATTTTTTTACTATTTCGTCTATGCTTTTTAGTCCATAGCCATGTCCTAAATCATCTTTTGTCGTTGCAATGTGCTTCCCATCTTTTATTTCTAACTCACGATTAACTGGATTGCTAACTTCTATGATAAGCAGCTGTTCTTTAAGTACTATGCGAATGTTTATCCATCTATTATCTCTTATTTGTAAGTTTGCCTCGATAGCATTGTCTATAAGATTTCCCAATAACACAAAAAAATCATATGCATCCATAAACTGAGTAGCGGGAACAAGTATGTCTAAATTGTACTTTATATCCTGTTTCTTCATCTCATCAATTTTATAATTTAGAAGACTGTCAACATCACTGTTTGACGTATTTACATACGACTTTTCTAACTGGCTTATATAGTATTTGTTTAATACCTGCTGTATTTTATCTATTTTGTTACCTTCCGCCAAGTCATTTATCTTCAATACCATATTTTAAAATCATGTCTAAGTTTCATGGTCTTTTCGTTTTGATAATGCACAAGATCCAATTCTTTCCTATAAAGTTCGTTTTGTATGCGAATTAAATCCAATTGATATTTATCTTTTGTGGATTTAATTATTAAACTATAGCTATAAAGAATTATTATTACAATTACAAGCCCCAATGACCCCATTAATAGCCTAGTCATAGGATGTTCTAAAGATTGAGTCATAATGATTGTTAATGCTGTTACTAAAACATATGGAAGTACCAGCATTATTCGTCTAGGATTCTTTTCGATGTTTTTAATACCATATATTTTAAATCTTTTTATAATAAGATATAGCAATAATCTAAGTACCAACACTAATATAAATGCAGAATATGTATCAATTTGAGATCTTCTATACCAATACAAATCAAAAATACCCACTAACAAAAACACCAAGAATTCAGATACCGATAAGATTGTTAACACAATTATCGTCGCATCTATCCTCATATATGAATCACTTTTATAAGAATATGTCAAAAGGTATAACGTTGTTAAATTAGTAGCAAATTGAATTATTGGATTCTTAACTAACAAGAAAGTAAATGTATTAATTAAAAGATGTACTGTATAATACAAAATCTTATATTTAATGCCCTTTGACTCTATCAATATGGTATCCATTGTAAGCATTAGTATCAAAGTTCCAATTACTTGAAAAGCTAGAAAAAACAATGTAAACTGATTCATTCTATCCTCTCCATTATATCGCGATAATATTTTCTACTTACTTCAAAGGATTCCCCATTTTTTAGTATAACACTGTCTGTTGTCATACCCGAAATTTGACCGATTTGAACTACCGTGTTTTTGTTAATTCTAAGAAACTTTTCTTCCGGTAGTTCGCTAAAAACCTGCTTGAGGCTTCCGTTGAACTCGTGAATAGCATCGGTGGTTATAAGTGTTACTCTCCTCATATTGACTGTAAAACATACTATGTCCTTTACCAATACCTTTTTCTCTACTCTGTCTTCTACAAATGTATAGATTAAATCACTGCTTACTGCAATATTCATTAGTTTATCCAGTTCTTTATAGATGTTTTCACTTTCAAATGGTTTTACAATATATCCTAGTGCCCAATTATCATAAGCCTTTGGCATGTACCCTGCATGGCTTGTAATGTAGATTATTTGAGTTGTGTAGTTATTCAGTTCATTCCTTAGGATGCCACCCAGCTCAATTCCACTTAACTCTCCCATTTCAATATCTAAGAATATGGCATCGTATTTAAAGCTCGGATCCGGTTCGAGTTCAGCTTTATATGAGTTCAGAAAATCTTCAGCTGAAGTAAATTCATCAATCGAGATATTTAATTGTTTTTTAACTGCGTATAAATTTATTATCTCGCAAATCTTTGTGATGATATGGTTATCGTCATCGATGACTGCTATATACATTATTACCAACTCCTATTGTAATTATATCAAATTCTTCAGTTAAAGATAATTTAAATTCACAATCTACTTAAATAATCTCAACATAAAAACTATTTGATATATCCATTCCTGACTGTGTAAAGTAAACTGAAGCTTCATCGACCACCATATGTCCTTTAGAGACAAAGGAATCTATTAGTCCACTAAACTCCTTATAGAAATCCACGCCAAATATTTCAGCATATCTATTTCTATCAATACCTTTGCTCAGTCTTAACCCCATTAGTATAAAGTCTACCTTTAAGGTATCGTAGTCCATGTCTTCTATGCTTTCAAGTGGTTTTTCTCCCCTTTGGATTAATTCATCATAAACTTTAAAGCTTCCGGTGTTGGTGGTTCTTTTTCCCCTAAAATGAGAAGCGGATCCAAGTCCTAGTCCAATATATTCTCCTAGTTTCCAATACTTTAGATTGTGCATGGATTCGTATCCGGCTTTTGCAAAATTTGATATTTCATAATGCTCGTAGTCGCTTTTTAATAATAGGCTTTTGGCTTTAGCGAACATATCTCTATCTATTTCATCGTCGACTACCTTAAGTTCTCCCGAGTTAATCATCTTTGACATATGAGTGTTTGGCTCTACTATTAAGCTGTATAGTGAGATATGGTCCGGTTCTAAGTCAATAGCACGATCGATGTCGCTTGCCGCTTGCTCTACACTTTGGTTTGGGATTGCGTTTATAAGGTCTATACTTATGTTTTTAAATCCGTATCTTCTAATCGCTTTAACGGCATCCACAGCTTGACCGGCAGTATGAGACCTGCCTATTAGCCTAAGGAGCTCTTCATCAAAGGTCTGTATTCCGATAGACGCTCTGTTTATCCCTGCCTTCAGATATGCATGGATTGCAGCTTCTGATATGTGGTCAGGGTTGATTTCAATAGTTACTTCTGCACCTTCCACTACATCGAAGGTCTGCTTTATTTTATTTAATATACGAGTTATTTGCTCATGTGGTATATATGAAGGAGTTCCCCCTCCTAAGTATATTGTGTTAATGCTAAGTCTTTCTTCTTTATATAACTCTATTTCTCTTAAAAGTGATTTGATATATCCGTCTATCCTCTTTTCCTGGTTTTGATAGGATAGAAAATCGCAGTAGTAACATTTTTGATTACAAAAGGGAATGTGGACATATAACCCCCTTGGCAATTCATCTTGATAATTTGAAAAGGCGTTGTATAAACGCCTTTTTTCACTAGTTTTCATCATATTTTAATACCGCTAAGAATGCTTGTTGCGGAACTTCCACTGAGCCTATCTGTCTCATACGCTTCTTACCTTCTTTTTGTTTTTCAAGAAGCTTTTTCTTTCTTGAAATATCTCCACCATAGCATTTTGCGAGTACGTCTTTTCTAAGTGCTCTTACCGTTTCTCTTGCAATAATCTTAGATCCGATTGCAGCTTGGATTGGTACTGCAAATTGATGCCTTGGAATTTCATCTTTTAGTCTTTCCACTATATTTCTAGCTCTTTCATGAACTTTTTCCTCATGGACTATGAGTGAAAAAGCATCGACCAATTCTCCATTTATGAGTACATCCAGTTTTACAAGCTCCGCTTCTTGGTATCCCTTAAGTTCGTAGTCAAGTGAAGCATAACCTTGGGTTTTAGACTTTAAGGAATCAAAAAAGTCGTATATGACTTCGTTTAGTGGTAGTACATAGTTTAGAGTTACTCTGTTTTCATCCAGGTATTCCATATTTATAAAGGTACCCCTTTTGTTTTGACAAAGTTCCATAATCGGCCCAACATATGAACTGGGAGTCATGATATGAGCATCTACAATGGGTTCTTCCATGTAGTCTATCTCAGTTTCTTCGGGTAGATTGCTTGGGTTTTGTATGGTCATCATCGTTCCGTCTTTTTTGTATACATTGTAGATAACCGATGGAGCTGTTGCAATTATATTTAAATCAAATTCTCTATCGAGTCTCTCCTGTATGATTTCCATATGAAGCAGTCCTAAAAACCCGCATCTAAATCCAAAGCCCAGTGCTACTGACGTCTCCGGCTCAAAAACTATTGATGCATCGTTTACTTGAAGTTTTTCAAGTGCTTCCCTAACATCTGAAAACTCTTCGCCTTCGGCAGGATATATTCCGCAGTAAACCATTGGTGTTACTTTTTTATATCCGGGTAGCATCTCGCCGGCAGGATTGTTTTTATCGGTGATGGTATCTCCAACTCTGGCATCTTTTACGTTTTTTATACTTGCAACCACATAGCCTACATCGCCTGCTTCCAGTACATCTAAATCCACTCTTCCCGAAGCATTGTAGCCTACTTCCGTTACTTCAAATGATTTTCCTGTAGACATCATCATGATCTCCATACCAGGCTCTATCTTCCCATCCATTACCCTTACAAAGGATACAACTCCTCTATAGCTGTCGTAGTATGAGTCAAATATCAATGCCTTTAATGGTGCATTTTCGTCGCCCTCAGGTGCAGGGACATTTTCTACTATGTCTTCAAGTACGTCAGTGATATTTAGTCCTGCCTTTGCTGAAATCAACGGTATGCCTTCTGTATCAAATCCTGTTATGGTTTCTATCTCATCCTTTACCCTCTCAATATCTGCTGAAGGTAGATCTATCTTGTTGATAACAGGAAGGATTTCAAGGTCTTGATCCAGTGCCAGGTAGACATTCGCAAGTGTTTGTGCTTCAACTCCTTGGGTAGCATCTACGACTAGTATTGCTCCTTCACATGCCGCTAAACTCCTTGAAACTTCGTATGTAAAGTCGACATGCCCAGGTGTATCTATTAGGTTGAGCATATAGGTTTCGCCATCTTTTGCTTTATAAAAGAGCTTTACGGCTTTAAGCTTTATGGTAATACCTCTTTCTTTTTCGAGATCCATACTGTCCAGTACTTGTGATTCCATTTCTCTTTTAGTTAGCATACCTGTGTTTTCTATCAACCTGTCCGCAAGTGTTGACTTCCCATGATCTATATGTGCTATAATCGAAAAGTTTCTAATATTTTTTCTATCTATCTTCAAACTAATCCCCCTACTTCAATGTTCCTATCCCACTCAGTGGAAAAATTCTTAATACCGATATTCCTACTACTTCGCCAATATCTATTGGCCCAAATGACCTGCTGTCATTACTCGCATTTCTATTGTCTCCTAAGACAAATACCTGTCCTTCTTTAATATCCCAACTCGTCACGTCAGTATATGCGAATGTATCCTTTCCATTTATATAGTCTTCGTTTTGAAGCTCTCCATTTATATATAGTTTTGCATCTACAATCTCAACATGGTCACCTGCCATGCCGATAACTCTTTTTATATAGTTTTGCCCGGATCTATCAGGTGCATGTACAACTACTATGTCACCTTTATTTATGTTCTTAAAATACAGTGAGATCTTTTCTGTTATAAGCTTATCTCCATCGTGTAGAGTTGGTAGCATGGACTCACCATCTACTACGGTTATATTAAAGATAAAGAATCTAAAAAACAGTGCTATAAGTACATATATTAAAAGCGTTCTTATCCATGAGAACAAGGATTCTCCATCTCCTTTTTTTACTTTTTTATCGTTACTAGTTTCCATCATATCCTCCAATAAATAAATAGTAATCTATATTAAAAATAAATTATTAATTTAGTCACATAAGAATTATACCATATGCTCTATATTCAAGCTATTATTTATTATTCTCAGATAATTTTCATCGGAAATTTTATATTTTAAACTTGCATAATGCCGGTTTTCATGATAGAATACTTATGCTAAACTTGAGGAGGTGAAACGAATGGCTAATATTAAATCCGCATTAAAAAGAATCAAAGTTAACAAAACTAAACATGATATAAATAAGAGCGTAAAATCAGAACTCAAGACTTATGTTAAAAAACTAAACCTTGCTATCGATGAAAATAATATAGACGAAGCAAAAGAACTTCTTAAGCTTGTAGACAAGAAACTAAAAAGAGCTGCACACAGAAATATTCTACACAAGAATGCTGCTGCGAGACAAATGAGCAATTTATCAAGAAGATTAAATAACAAAATTAAAGAAATAGCTTAAAAACTTCCAGCAGGAAGTTTTTTCTATTTCTTTTTTTAGTTTTGACTTCTTATTTTAGTTGTAATACTTGAGATTAGATACAACATATTGTCTTCGAAGTTTCCTACCGAAGATTTAAGGTTCACTTCAACATCGTATAGTATATCGTATATTTCCAATATTGTTTTCCGATCTATCCTCGCTTCAAAACCACTTAGTTTTCCAAATTCAAAATTACTTATTCCCGTTCTTTTCATGATTTCTGCTTTGTTAAGTCCTTCATGCTTATAGTCTTTAATGTTCAAAATATTTCTAAAAAGCCTAATGATCATATGTAGGGCTAAGTAATTGTCATCCTTCCCCATATTTATATTTAAGAAAGAATTAATCGCCTTATTTGTATTACCTA
>JAEZWM010000011.1 GCA_023443025.1 Bacillota bacterium | reverse complement strand
GGCACAATGTGGTACAAGTGTACAACTACTCTGAAACTTCAAAGAACAAATTCGAAGAAATAAATGCAAAGCTATACAATACCGCATGGAAATCACAATTCTTATCCGGTCTTATGATGCCTATTATGGGCTTTGTAGGAAACTTTGGATATGTTGCAGTATGTGTCGTAGGAGCTACACTTGCTATGAATGGCAGGATAAGTTTCGGTGTAATCGTAGCTTTTATGATGTATATCAGGCTTTTCACCCAACCATTATCTCAATTTGCTCAGTCATTTAATAATCTTCAAAGAACTGCAGCATCAGGGGAAAGAGTATTTGAAATCTTAGATGAAACTGAACTTTCAAATGAAGAAGAAAAACAAAATCTTCTAACCGATGTAAAAGGAAATGTGGAATTTAAACATGTAAAATACGGGTATTCTAAAGATAAATTTGTAATTCATGACTTAACAGTCAATATTGATGCCGGACAAAAGGTAGCGATAGTTGGACCGACCGGAGCAGGGAAAACCACAATTGTAAATCTGTTAATGAGGTTTTACGAGATAGATAGTGGAGACATCCTGATAGATGGAGTTTCTATTAAAGATGTTCCAAGAGAAAATGTTAGAGAGCAATTCAGCATGGTTCTGCAAGATACTTGGATATTTGAAGGGACTATAAGAGAAAACATCGTATACAACAAAGAAGGCGTAACTGAAGAGGAAATCATAAGTGTAAGTAAAGCAGTCGGTATAGACCACTTTATAGACACACTTCCTGATGGATATGACACTGTACTCAGCGATAAGGAAAGTCTGTCAGCAGGGCAAAGACAGCTAGTTACAATTGCAAGAGCAATGATCAATAATGCACCACTTACGATTCTTGACGAAGCAACCAGTTCAGTTGATACGAGAACTGAAAGAATGGTACAGGAGGCTATGGACAAGCTTACTAGAGGTAGGACATCATTTGTAATCGCACACAGACTTTCTACAATTAGAAACTCAGATATAATTCTGGTTATGAAAGATGGAGATGTTATAGAAAGTGGTAGCCATGACGAACTAATGGAACATGGTGAGTTTTACTCAGAACTTTATAATAGTCAGTTTGAAGCTGCATAAAAACCGAGCATTTCCTCGGTTTTTTATTTACCCTTGCATAAGCATTCAGCTCATGATAAATTAATAGATGAATTTATCCATATTTTAAGAATCCAAGGAGCATCAAATGCCGAATTTTAGTCTAAACCTACTCTCAATGCTACTAATAATTCAAACACCCATCCTTCTAGCGGCTCTTGCATCGCATGCTGCTTCAAGGTCGGGGTATTTTAATGTTGCGATTGAGGGGATTATGGTTTTAGGTGCTTTTTTTGGAGTGCTTTTTAGTCATTATTTACAGAATGCATTTTTAGCACTTTGTTTATGCTTAATCGTTGGAGTTTTACAAGGGATTTTACTTTATTATTTAGATAGGACGCTTCAGATTAATTCTATACTTGTTGGAATTGCTTATAATCTATTTGCAATTGGGCTTTCATCTACATTACTTGGACTTATAGGGGATAGAGGGATTTCGACTTCTCTTGAGCCTGTTTCTTTTGAAAGGTACTCAATAATGATTTTTGAATCTGAGATATACTTTAATTTTCCGGTGATTTTGAGTTTAGTTGTTATCGTAATTATTTATATTTTCAATAATAAAACTATTATAGGAAATCAGATACGTGCAGTTGGTAAAAGCACTGAGTTTTCAATGCTTAGCGGACTTAATATAAACAAATACAAGGCTATTTCAATATTAATTTCGGCTTCTTTAGCATCAATGGCCGGCGCTTCACTTACGCTTGGTTATCTTCCTTGGTTTTCTAGAGGCATGGTTGCAGGTAGAGGTTTTATAGGGCTGGCTATAGATGCTATGGGTGGTGGATCGGTAATTCTAACAAGTTTTATGGCTTTTATAATTTCAAATGTCTTCACGCTTACATCTCATCAGTCTCTATTCAGTATAAAACCGGAGTTACTTGAAATAATTCCCTATATAGTGGTTTTTATAATCATAATTGGAATTAATCAATTTAAAAGAATAAAAAATAAAATGTATTATAAGAAGTAGGTAGGCTTAAGAAATATTGTTGATATTCCGTATTCTTTACATTAACAGTTAAATTTTGATATAATTATAGAATAGAAGTTAATTTGGGAGGTTTAATTTGAATACAAAATATATTTTTGTTACAGGCGGTGTTGTATCGTCTCTAGGCAAGGGAATCACTGCTGCTTCACTAGGAAGGCTTTTAAAAAACAGAGGATTAAAAGTACTACTTCAAAAATTTGATCCATACTTGAACGTTGACCCCGGAAACATGAGTCCACTTCAGCATGGAGAGGTTTTTGTGACCGATGATGGAGCAGAAACTGACCTCGATATTGGACATTATGAAAGATATGTAGACGTTAGTTTAAATAAGCATTCTGATGTTACAACAGGAATGGTTTATAGATCTGTTTTAAACAAGGAAAGAGATGGATACTTTGAAGGAAGAACCGTTCAAGTTATCCCTCACATTACTAACGAAATTAAAGACAGAGTTCAAAAAGTTGCAAGTGAGCAAGAAGTAGACGTTGTAATTACCGAAATCGGTGGAACAGTTGGAGATATCGAAGGACTACCTTTCTTAGAAGCGATCAGACAGATAAAAAAAGATATCGGACGTGAAAATGTCATGTATATCCATGTGACTCTTCTGCCATACCTTTCAAAATCTGAAGAACTTAAAACCAAACCAACTCAGCACAGCGTTAAAGAACTTAGAAGTGTCGGTATTCAGCCTGATTTACTTATCATAAGAACTGAACATGAAATAGATCAAGCGTCAAAGGAAAAAATTGCACTTTTTTGTGATTTAGAACCGGAGGAAGTAATAGAAAATAACGATGCTGATTCAATCTACGAAATTCCACTGATGCTGGAAAAACAAGGTTTATCGGAACTAGTTGTGGACCACTTAAATCTTAAAGCAGATCCTGTAGATTTAACTGAATGGACTGAGCTGGTTGATAGAATTAAAAACATTACTGATGAGATTAAAATAACCATGGTCGTTAAGTATATCGACCTTAAAGATGCTTATATATCTTTGGTTGAAGCTCTTAACCATTCCGGAATTTCCAATGATGTGAACATAGACTTTAACTGGATAGATGCTGAAACTATAAATCAGCATAATTATAACGAAATGCTTAGCGACAGTCATGCCATTGTTGTACCTGCGGGCTTTGGAGATAGGGGACTTGAAGGTATGATTTATGCATCCAAGTATGCTAGGGACAACAACTTACCTTACCTTGGAATCAGCATGGGAATGCATGCTGCTATTTTAGATCTGATGATGCATGAAGCAGGAATTGAAGTGAAAGGCGACAGCATCTCCTCAGGAGACGACGATGTCATCTATGCACCAAGAGAAGATGGAGACAAGGACGATAGAAGGTTAGGGCTAATTCCTCTTAAGACAATAGAAGGAAGTAAAGCTAGAGAAATCTATGGTAGCGAACTCATATACGAAAGACATAGAAATAAATACGAATTCAATCTTAAATATATTGATAAACTAGTTAACTCAGGTGTAATAGCTTCAGGTATGACACCTGATGAAAAATACCTTGAGATATTTGAATTAAATAATCATCCATGGTTTATGGGTGTACAATTCCATCCGGAGTTTATTTCAAGACCTAACAGGCCTCATCCGCTTATAACTAGTTTTGTCGAATGTGCTAAAGAATATAGAGATAAATAGTATTAAGTTAAATCAAAGTTAAAATAGCTAGGGTTTCACCCCTAGCTATTGTATTAATCCAAATTATGATATAATTGTAATGATAGGATAAATTATCTATCATATTCGTTTAATCCAAAATTCGTTCAAAAAGTAGTTTTTACTTTAATAAATCCAAGAGTAGAATTAATTTAATATTAGGAGGTATTTGATGTTAGTATCAGCTGAAAAAATGTTAAAAAAAGCACTTGATGAAAAGTATGCAGTTGGGCAGTTCAACATTAACAATCTGGAATGGACCAAAGCAATTTTAGAAACTGCGGAAGAGTTAAAATCACCGGTAATCCTGGGTGTATCTGAAGGTGCAGGTAAGTATATGGGCGGGTTTAAAACCGTTGTAGGAATGGTAAAAGGTATGGTAGAAGAGCTTAATATCACTATTCCTGTTGCTATCCACTTAGACCATGGTTCTTATGAAGGGACTAAAAAAGCAATTGAAGCAGGATTTACATCCGTTATGTTTGATGGATCACATTACCCAATAGATGAGAATGTTGAAAAAACAAAAGAAATCGTAGAGTTAGCACATTCAAAAGGTATTTCCGTTGAAGCTGAAGTTGGTTCAATCGGTGGAGAAGAAGACGGAGTTGTTGGAGCCGGAGAAATTGCAGATCCAAACGAGTGTAAGAGAATTGCCGATCTGGGTATAGATTTCTTAGCAGCAGGTATAGGAAATATTCACGGTCAATATCCTGAAAACTGGAAGGGATTAGACTTTGCTGCACTTGCAAATATTCAAGAAAAAATTGGCGATATGCCACTTGTCCTTCATGGTGGAACCGGAATCTCTGCTGAGATGATAAAAGAATCAATATCACTAGGAGTATCCAAAATTAACGTAAACACAGAGTGCCAGTTAGCATTTGCAGCTGCAACAAGAAAGTACATCGAAGAAGGAAAAGATAAAGAAGGTAAAGGCTTTGATCCTAGAAAACTACTAGCACCTGGTACTGCAGCAATCAAGGATGTAGTTAAAGAAAAAATGGAAATCTTTGGTTCGATTAACAAAGCATAAATTAAAATATAAAGTAGTTGTTTAATTTCGGTTAGATAGTTAAGGTAGGTATAATTAAAGAAATCAAAATGACAATCCTTTTAAATTACCAAAATCAACAGACTACTGATAAATATATAAGGAGCATATATGAAATTTTTTATAGATACAGCAAATATTGATGAAATTAAAGAAGTAGCTTCATGGGGGATTCTAGATGGAGTTACTACCAACCCTTCACTTATAGCAAAAGAAGGAAGAGTTTTTGAAGATGTTATAAAAGAGATCTCAGAAATCGTAGATGGACCAATCTCAGCAGAGGTTGTTTCAGAAGATTCGGAAGGAATGCTTAAAGAAGCAAGAGAACTTGCTAAAATTCACGAGAATATCGTAATCAAGCTTCCGATGACTAAAGAAGGACTAAAAGCATGCAGTACGCTAACTGCTGAAGGAATTAAAACAAATGTTACTCTTATATTCTCAACAAACCAAGCGCTTTTAGCTGCAAAGGCAGGAGCTACTTATGTTAGCCCGTTTTTAGGAAGAGTTGACGATATTGGTACAGACGGCATGGATTTAGTTGAACAGATTTCTGTAATATTCTTTAATTACGGAATTGAAACTGAGATAATTGCTGCATCGGTAAGACATCCACTTCATGTTACTCAAATAGCGGAAACAGGAGCAGATATTGCAACCATCCCATACAAAGTATTTGAACAAATGCTTAAGCACCCATTAACAGACATCGGAATAGAAAGATTCTTAAAAGATTGGGAAGGCGTAAAATAAATCTGTAATATATAATTCGTCGCCTCAAATTCATGAACAATCTATGTTTTTGAGGCGAAAGTTATCTTTAATTTTTACGCAGGAGAAAAAAAGATACATAAGATAGGAGGATGAAAATGGATAGAAATTTACCACTAAACTTAGTCAGGGTAACCGAAGCTGCTGCTATACTTGCATCAAAGCATCTGGGAAGAGGAGATAAGATAGCTGCTGATCAAGCTGCAGTTGACGGAATGAGATCCATGCTTGAAGACTTGGACATGGACGGAATAGTAGTAATTGGTGAAGGAGAAATGGACGAAGCTCCAATGCTATATATAGGTGAGCATGTAGGTAGAGCTGAAGGTACAAGTGTCAAGGTAGACATTGCAGTAGACCCTGTTGATGGAACAGAGCTTGTTGCAAACGGAGCAAACAACGCTATCGCAGTAATCGCTGCAGCACCAAGAGGAACACTACTACATGCACCGGACATGTACATGGATAAACTCGCTGCAGGGCCGGAAGCAATAGATGCCGTACACATAGACCTACCGGTTGAAATGAATATTAGAAGACTAGCAAAAGCATTAAATAAAGATGTAACAGAACTTATAGTATCGGTATTGGATAGACCAAGGCATGCCGAGCTGATTCAGAGAATCAGAGAAACCGGTGCAAGGATTAAGCTATTTGGTGCAGGTGACATTGCTTCTGCAATCTCAACATGTTTCCCTCAAGCAGGCGTTGATATTATGCTTGGAATCGGTGGAGCACCTGAAGGGGTAATTGCTGCCGCTGCACTTAAGGCGATGGGTGGAGTATTCCAAGGTAGACTAGTACCTGAAAATGATGAACAGTGCAAGAGATGTAACGAGATGGGAATTGACGATGTAAACAAAATTCTCGAACTGGATGATCTTGTAAAAGGCGAAGACTGTATGTTTGCTGCAACCGGTGTTACAGATGGTGACTTCCTAAGAGGTGTTATGCAAATGTCAAAAGGTCAAGTTAAAACGCATTCAGTTGTAATGAGAGCAGAGACAGGGACAATAAGATTTATCAACGCAATTCATAAAGTTGATAGAAAACCGGAATACGCAGAAAGACAAAACACAATTCCAATAATTAGGTTGTAGAAAAAAGATGTTAATTAATTACGAAGTTTTAAAAGATAAAGTTCTTGATGATTTGAAGGTTATTGCTAAAGCAGTTGGGGTACCCGGTATATCGAAATATAGAAAGAAAGAACTTATTGAAGCTATAATTGAATACACCAACGGAAATGATACTGAGGATGATGCTGAAGAAATTATTCCTGAAACTGAATCCGGTGATGATAATGATGATATTGAGGATAATAGCAAAACAGTAGATAAGTCAAAAATCAACGTTTCCGGAGTACTAGATCTTCATTCTGATGGTTATGGTTTCCTAAGATCCAATAATTTCGACTCAGGAGATGATGACATATATGTATCTCCAATGCAGGTAAGAAGATTTAGGCTAAAGACGGGCGATTATGTAGAAGGCCATACTAGAGAAAAAAGAGATACTGAAAAATTCGGTCCACTTATATATGTAAAAACAGTAAATGGCGATAGTCCTGATTTTGCAAGAAGAAGAGCTCAATTTGAAGACCTAACTCCCATCTATCCAAATCAAAAAATCGTACTTGAGCACCAAATGAATCAGTTGTCAACTAGATTGATAGACCTTATTTCTCCAATCGGTAGAGGACAAAGAGGGCTTATAGTTTCTCCTCCTAAGGTGGGAAAAACGACCCTAATAAAACAAATTGCAAACACAGTTGTAAAAAAATATCCTGAAATGTACGTAATCGTGCTTCTTATAGATGAAAGACCTGAGGAGGTCACTGATATGGAAAGGTCTGTTGAAGGTGAACATGTTGAGATTGTTGCCTCAACCTTTGATGAACTTCCGATCAATCATGTCAGAGTTTCAGAAATTGTTCTTGAAAGAGCAAAAAGACTTGTCGAACACGGAAAAGATGTAATGATACTACTTGATAGTATAACCAGGCTCACAAGGGCTTACAATATTACATCACCTGCATCAGGCAGAACACTTTCGGGAGGACTTGACCCTATGGCTCTTCATAAACCAAAGAGATTTTTTGGAGCGGCTAGGAAAATTGAGGATAGTGGATCACTTACTGTACTGGCGACTGCTTTGATAGAAACCGGTTCAAGAATGGATGATGTAATCTACGAAGAGTTTAAAGGTACGGGGAATATGGAGATTCACTTAGACAGAGAATTGTCCAATGTAAGGATATTCCCTGCAATAGACATCTATAAATCAGGAACCAGAAGAGAAGAACTGCTTCAAACTCCAGAAGAACTCGAAGCTATGAGAAAGATAAGAAGAGCATTATCAAACTCAACAAATTACGATATAGCTGAAACCATACTTAACACACTTGCGAAAACAAAAACAAATGAGAATTTTGTGAGTATAGTTAATAAAGATAGTATAAGCTTTTAAAAGATGCCTGACATATTGTCAGGCATTTACTATAGAAATAAATAAAAACACCTGATAATTAAGGTAGGCAATAGATAGATAGTAATAGTATCTATGGATTCTTTAAAGTAGGGTAATTAATATAAATGATGGAAGTCTTAATAATTGTACTAAAAAGACAGTTATTATATAATGAGATGTAAATTGTAAAAGATTTTAAAAATCTAACGATAAATTTTTAAAAAATCTTGCAATAGATTTAATCTCGTGTTATAATTCAGTAGTTAGTAAGAATTATTTTGTTTTAAAAGAGGTGAAAATAATGAAAGACGGAATTCATCCTGAATACCATGAAGCTACAGTAACATGCGCATGTGGTAATACATTTACAACAGGTTCCACTAAGGAAACTCTAAAAGTTGAGATTTGCTCAGAATGTCATCCTTTCTATACAGGTAGACAAAAATTTGTTGAGCGTGGCGGTAGAGTAGAAAGATTTAAGAAGAAATATAATAGAGACTAGTTTCTTCAGACTAAAAAGGTTGGTGGATGACACTAACCTTTATTTTGTTTTAAGACTTGGAGAATTTATGGAAAATAAACTAAAACATAAAACTACGATTGGTGGTCAAGCATTGATCGAAGGAATTATGATGAGAGGTCCTCTTTTAACGTCTATTGCAGTTAGAAAACCAGATGGAGATATTGAAGTTAAAGTTGAAGATACTAAGAGAAACTCATCACCGCTACTAAAACTTCCCTTTATAAGGGGAATAGTAACCTTGGTTGATTCAATGAAAGTCGGTACCGATGCACTGATGTTTTCTGCATCTTTTTTTGAAGATGAAGAAGAGGGTGACGGAAGAGAAAAAGAAGGTTTTTTCAATAAGATATTTAAAGATAAATCAGACAAGGTACTTGAGTCTATTGCACTAGTTTTTTCGCTTATTATAGCGATGGTGCTTTTTTTCTTCATACCAACGACCTTGACTGCATTTTTTAAAAGATATATTGAGAGTCCAATTGTGCTAAATTTAGTAGAGGGACTTATTAGAATAATTATATTCTTAAGTTATATTACAGCAGTATCATTTATGGATGATATGAAAAGGGTATTCCAATACCACGGTGCTGAACATAAGTCTATCTATTGTTATGAAAAAGGACTTGAGCTAAATGTGGCTAATGTTAGGGCACAGTCAAGGCTTCATCCGAGATGTGGAACCAGTTTTCTTTTTTCAGTAATGCTAATTTCAATAGTAGTATTATCCTTTTTTGGATGGCCAAACCCATGGGTTAGAATGCTTACCAGAATAGCTGTACTACCTATAATTATAGGGGTATCCTATGAAGTTAATAGGATACTTGGAAGAAGTGATAGTGCTATTGCAAGAGCAATGGTCTATCCCGGATTGTTTATACAAAAAATTGCTACTGTTAAAGAGCCAACAGACGATATGATTGAAGTTGCAATTACTGCATTAGAAAAAGTAATTCCGGAAAATCAGGAGCTTGATAAATGGTAATTTCTGAATTGTTTAAGTTGTGGGACAGAGAAGAGATTATAATAGCTTTAGAAACTGTATTTGGATATAAAAGGCATGATATACTACTCGGTCAAAACCACAAATTAAAAACAGATGAATTAGAATTTATAACTGATTTAATAGAAAAAAGAAAAAGTGGAATTCCACTTCAATATATCCTAGGTAAATGGTACTTCTATGATATAGAAGTAATGGTTTCAGAAGGCGTTTTAATACCTAGACCGGAAACGGAAATTCTTATAGGAAAGGCCTTAGAATATTCTAAAAAAGGCATGAAGATTCTTGATATCGGAACAGGTACAGGGATTATTGCTATTACCTTGGCAAAGCATATTGAAAATGCTGATATAACAGCTGTTGATATTTCTGATGCAGCTCTTAAACTAGCCTATGAAAATGCAAAATTAAATAATGTAGAAATCAAATTTAAAAAATCAAATATATATGACTCAATTGATGAAAGATTCGATATGATTGTTAGCAACCCGCCTTATATAAGCGAACATGAGCGTACAAAATTACAAAAAGAGCTATCTTATGAACCTGAGATTGCTCTTTTTTCCGGTGAGGATGGCTTGGATATGATTAGAGAAATCATATCCAAATCAGATTATTATCTGAATAATAAGGGTATCATAATAATTGAGATAGGATACGATCAAGGAGAAGCCGTATCTGAACTTTTAATCCAATTAGGCTTTACTGAAGTTGAAATAACTAAAGACTACAATGACTTTGATAGGATTGTATCTGCGAGAAAATCTTAATTATTGGGTAGGGGTGATTATTTGAATGAGTATTTAAGTATATTTATAGCATTTCTAAAAATCGGGGCATTTAGCTTTGGTGGTGGTTATGCTATGATTCCAATGATTAGACAAGAAGTACTTATCAATAATTCCTGGATGACAGAGCTAGAGCTGGTTGATGTAATTGCAATCTCCCAGATGACACCCGGACCCATAGCGATAAACCTGGCAACTTATCTTGGATTTAAAATTCATGGAGTAATTGGTTCGATTATTGCAACAGTGGCAGTGACGCTGCCTTCTTTTATAGTGATGACTATCTTTTATCTAGCAGTTAGAAAACTTGCGGGCAATAAGTATATGAACTGGTTTTTTACAGGGCTAAAACCTGTTGTTGTTGGACTGATAATCGCAGGACTACTCTCAGTACTTAGAAGTAGTATAGTTGATATTAAGACAGCAGGAGTCCTTGGAATTACTTTTTACCTTGCGCATATTAGAAAGTGGCATCCTATCAAGGTAATCGGAGTGTCGGCCGGACTAGGTTTATTACTATATGGGTTTTAAAAGAATTGAGGCGATAAAATGCTTTTAGAGATGTTTAAAGTGTTTTTTTCAATAGGAATGTTTACATTTGGCGGTGGAGTGGCCATGATTCCTATAATAGAAAAAGAAGTAGTGAACAATAAAAAATGGCTCACCGGTGATGACTTTATGGATGTGATTGCAATGGCACAAGCATCTCCGGGGGTTATGGCTGCAAATATGAGTATCTTTATAGGCTATAAGCTTAAAGGCTTTATAGGTGCGTTAGTATGTTTAGTAGCTGCTATCTTACCATCTTTTTTAATTATGCTGGCGATTGCAAGCTTTTTTATCGGTTTTAGAGATTTGAAGTTCGTTGAAAGCATGTTTAAAGGAATTAGAGCAGCAGTGGTTGCTCTTTTAGTATCTTCTGTGTTGATACTTTCTACAAGATCTCATTTTCATGCAATCCAGTTTATCTATGCTATCATAGTATCGCTGATAGTATTTTATTTAAAAATAAGTCCTATATGGCTGATAATAGCCGGAGGATTTGGCTATATCATTTATAAATTGATTTATCTTGCAATTAAAAGATAAATTTTAAATTGGTTTATTTGTTAGATTTTGATAAAATATAGTTAAGAATTATTAAAAGAATTATTCTCATACAGAATTAGGAGTGATTGAGTATGATAGAGAAATTACAAGCCATAGAATCAAGATTTCTGGAACTTGAACAAAAAATAAGCGATCCGGAAATTATGAAAGATATGTCTAATTGGCAACAATTATGTAAAGAGCACTCTGACCTTCAACCAATTATTGATATTGCAAGAGAGTATATTGATAATGATAAGATAGTCAGAGAAGACAAAGAGCTTTTAAACGAAGCCATGGACGACGATATGAAGGATCTATTAAAAGATGAAATCGATGAAAGAACAAAGGCCTTAGAAGAACAGGAAGAAGAAATAAGAATTTTGTTGCTTCCTAAAGATCCTAACGATCATAAAAACGTAATAGTGGAAATTAGAGCAGGAGCAGGTGGAGATGAAGCCGGCTTATTTGCAGGTGACCTTTATAGAATGTACCAGATGTATGCTGATTCCATGGGCTGGAAAACAGAAATAATGAGTTTCAGTGATCAAGGAGTTGGTGGTGTAAAAGAAGCGATATTTATGATAAATGGTAAAGGAGCATACTCTATGCTGAAGTACGAATCCGGAGTGCATAGAGTACAGAGGGTTCCTACTACTGAATCGAGTGGTAGAATCCATACTTCAACTGCAACTGTAGCAGTTCTACCTGAAGCAGAGGATGTAGACGTTGAAATCAATCAAGCGGATTTAAGAGTAGATGTTTATAGGTCTTCGGGAAATGGCGGACAGTCAGTAAACACCACGGACTCCGCTGTTAGAATTACTCATATTCCAACGGGAATCGTAGTATCTTGTCAAGATGAAAAATCACAATTGAAAAATAAAGACAAAGCTATGAAGATCCTAAAAACCCGTCTTTTTGACAAAATGTTAGAAGAACAGAATGCTGAGATTTCAGAAAATAGAAGATCTCAAGTTGGAACAGGGGATAGGTCCGAGAGGATCAGAACTTATAATTTTCCTCAAGGAAGAATTACAGATCATAGAATAAATATGACCATATATCAGTTAGAGTCATTCTTAAATGGAGATATCCAAGAGATGATAGATGCATTGATTACAGAAGATCAAACTAAAAAGCTCGCTCAGGTAAGCTAGAATGAGTGCGGCTTTAAGAGGACATAGCGGGTCTGAGAAAATAAAATATGCAGTGTTTGCAGGTTTTGCCCTGCTTTCAATATGCATAGGATTTTATTTCTCAGCACCTGCTGATATTTTAGACGGTCTTAAAACACTCATACTACATCACGGTTTGATTGACTCCGACGCTTTTTATATCGGAGGGATAGGTGCGGCTTTTGTAAATTCAGGACTTACTGTACTAATAAGTCTTTTTTTATTTATGCTTACCAGAACAAGCATAGGTTCGAGTTCGATTTCTGCTCTTTTAATGATGTATGGTTACTCTTTTTATGGAAAAACAGTTTTTAACATCTTGCCTTTGATGCTAGGTGTTTATTTATATGCCCATGTTAAAGGTGAAAAACTATCAAAGCATTCCCCGATGGCAGGATTTGCCTCTGCTGTAGGTCCGATTGTTTCAGTTATTGCTTTTCATAATGAAATACTAGGAAAAGGCAGTCTTATTGCAATTATGGTGGGTATAGGACTTGGACTTGTGACAGGAGTATTAATTGCATACTTTGCAAATTATATGAAAGTACTCATCCGTGGTAAATCAATGTATGTGGGAGGATTTACTGCAGGAGTTGTTGCTATACTGATGAATTCTCTACTCAATGGACTAGGTCTTGGACATGGGGCATATACAGATCCACCATTTGTAGATCAGAGTTATAGATTTACACTTGTAATAAGCATGGCAATTATGCTTTTATATCTGGTAATAGTAGGTATAATTGGTCATGGCGGAATTATGTATTCTCTAAAGCTTTTGATAAGTAAACAACCAAAAAGAGATTATGTAAAATCGCATGGGTTTTATGTAGCACTAATTAGTGCGGGTTTCTTAGGTTTGATAGGGCTAGCTTACTTTTTATTGATTCCTGGATCTAAGATGCATGGCGAAATGTGGGCGGGAATCTTTACTATAACAGCATTTTCCGTAATAGGACTAATACCGAGATATATGTATCCTTTTATTTTAGGGATGTTAAGCGGCGGGGTAGTCATAGGTGGTATAAATGGTTTGCTAGTAGGTAGTGGATTTTTGACCGGAGCATTGACTAAGATTGCAGCAAGACCAACCATGATGGCAACTTTTGTAGGCAGTGGAATCTCACCAATAACGGAAAAATTTGGATTTAAACATACCTTCACGATGGGTATTATATACGGGATTATAACGCCAAGCCTTTCTGTGCTACATGGATGGATGAACACCTATAACAGTGGTTTTGCACTTGGATTGGTAGTAATTCTTTTCTTTACCGGAGAGTTCAGTATAATGAACGCAGAGCAAAGCTTATACAACCGAATGAATAGATATGGATTTTTAGATAATTTTAATAGAAATAAAAAGTGATTCAAAGTTTTTGAATTACTTTTTTTAAAATAATAAACACATTATTAAAAGCATTAATTTTAAAATGTATTTAAGTTTATGTCTATGGTGACCCGAAATCAATATAATACTTGTATCTATTCAGGATTAAATATATAATTTAAAGTAAGGTATTTATTTGTATTTTTAGATATTATTACCTAATATGATTTTAGGGGTATTAAATTGATAGATTATTTAGCTAAATTATTTATTAAAAGATACAAGGAAACAGATGATCCTATCGTTCAAGCCGAGTATATATCACTGTCCGGATCTTTGGGACTCGGGCTTAACCTATTACTATTTCTATCCAAACTTATAGTTGGGTTTATTACAAATAGTATTGCTATTATTTCCGACTCTTTTAATAATCTAAGTGACTCACTGACATCCGTAATTGCAATAGTTGGTGCGATTGCCAGTAAACAACCAGCCGACAAGGAGCATCCTCAGGGTCATGGCAGGTTTGAGTACATTGCATCATTATTTGTATCTATGATTATTATGTATGTGGGTTTTGAATTATTTAAAAATTCCGTTATTAAGATAAGACATCCGGAAAAGATGGATTTCAATCTACTTTCAATTGGTGTTCTAGTTTTTTCTAATATTGTAAAGGTTTACATGTATTCATATAACTCAAAGCTTGCAAAGAGGTTTGATTCGACTCTAAACGATGGAGTAGCAAAAGACAGTTTAAATGACGTAATTGCTACTACCGGAATTCTAATAGCCGGCGTGGCTTCTATTTTAATTGGTATAAATTTGGATGGTATAGCAGGAGTTTTGATTTCTATTCTAGTTTTCAAAACAGGTCTTGAGTTTGCAGGTTCGACAATTTCTGTTCTAGTTGGTGAACAGCCCAGTGAAGAACTTATAGACTCTATAGTAAATGAAGTTGAAAAAGGAAAATACATCAAGGGTTACCATGATTTAATAGTTCATAATTATGGTAGAGGTAAGATTATTGCTTCAATTCACGTTGAAATCCCTGTAGATGTTTCTGTTGTTGAAATTCACAATATTATTGATGAAATAGAAAGATCCGTACTCAATAGAACTGGAGTAGAACTCGTTATCCATATGGATCCGAGTTATAGTATTTATGAACAATTTACAAGTGAGGACACTGAATTGGAAACTAAAGTTGTAGATATTATTGATATTAAGAATGATCATTATAAGTTGGAGTCAGCCGCTAAAATTATTAAAAAAGGTGGCTTGGTTGCTATGCCAACAGAAACCGTTTATGGGCTAGCTGCAGATGGTTTAAATCCGGATGCAGTTCAAAAAATTTTCGATGTGAAACAAAGACCTGCTGACAACCCGCTTATACTTCATGTTTCATCAATTGAAGAAGTAGAACCGCTCGTGTCCGACATTAGCGACAAGGCAAAGCTTTTAATGGACAAATTATGGCCGGGACCACTTACTATCGTATTTAAGAAAAGTGATTTAGTTCCTGATATTATTACGGCAGGTATGGATACTGTTGCAATTAGACTTCCGGACAACGAGATTGCACGAACTCTTATCAAGCTTTCAGGGACGCCGATTGCAGCACCAAGTGCAAACATAAGTGGGAGACCTTCGCCTACAAATGCAATTGATGTGTTTGTAGATTTAAATGGAAAGATCGAAATGATTCTTGACGGCGGTGGAAGTAAAATCGGTATAGAATCTACGGTAGTTGATGTAGTAGATGAGCAGCCAAAAATCTTAAGACCCGGGTATTATGGATATGATACAATAAGTAAATTGATTCCTGAGGTTAGTTATGACAGAGCTCTTGTTAGCGAAGGTGAAATTCCAAGGTCACCCGGTCAAAAATATAGACATTATGCACCAAAGGCAGAACTGCATGTATACAGTGCCGGTTTAGACAATCTAATCAAAAGACTTCAAGATGATATTATAAGATACAAAAATGAGGGGAAAAAAGTAGGGATAATGACTTTTACAGAGCATATGCCGGCTTATGATGCTGATGTAATACTAAATGTAGGATCTATTTATGATTTAGAGGAAATGGCTCGAATGCTTTTTTCAAAACTTAGAGATTTTGATAGGATGGGTGTTGATATTATCCTAGTTGAAGGTGTTGAAGAAACAGGTCTAGGATTTGCTATAATGAATAGATTAAGAAAATCTGCAGGTGACAAGGTGATAGAAGCATGAAAAAGGTAGGATTTGTTTGTACCGGGAACACTTGTAGATCTCCGATGGCAGAGGGGATTTTCAATTCAATTTCTAAAAATTTTATTGCTTCTTCCATGGGTATATTCCCGACCTATTCAAGTGCAGCCAGTAATGCAATATTGGTCCTTAAGGATAAAGGCATAGATATCAGCAACCATATATCTAGTGGATTAGAAGATATTTCGAGCTATTCTTTAATACTTACTATGACTGAAGATCAAGCTGATATGCTAAACAGTATTTATAAAGAAGTAAAAATTTTTAGTATAAAAGAGTATGCTACAGGTGTTAAAGGAGATGTAATCGACCCTTACGGGGGAAGTTTGGAAATATATAGAAAAACGTCAAATGAGATAAATGATTTGGTAGTTAAAATAGTAAAAAAACTTGAGGAGGAAGGAATATGAAATTAGGAATAGCATCAGACCATGGAGGTTTTGAATTAAAAGAAGAGTTAAAGAAACATATTGAAGAAAAAGGCATAGAAATAAAAGACTTTGGTACACATTCTCTAGAGTCTGTGGATTATCCCGATTATGCTAAAAAGTTATGTGATGCCGTACTAAGTAGTGAAGTTGATCTGGGTATAGCAATTTGTGGTACAGGAGTTGGAGTTAGCATCGCATGTAATAAGGTAGATGGAATAAGAGCAGGACATTGTACCGATAGCTTTACTGCAAGAATGATTAGAAACCACAACAATGCAAATGTAATATGCTTAGGAGGAAGGATTACGGGAATAGAAATTGCGAAGGACATAATCGATAATTTCTTAAATAGTGAATTTGAAGGTGGCAGACATCAAAATCGTATAGATAAAATAACTGAGATAGAAAAAGGAGGATGCAATGTCTAATGTAACAGTTTTTACTCACCCTTTAATCAGACATAAACTTACTCTTTTAAGGGATGTGAGGACAGGATCTAAAGATTTTAGAGAGCTAGTAACTGAAATTTCAATGCTAATGGCTTTTGAAGTTACTAGAGACTTAGAACTAACCGAAATAGAAGTAGAAACTCCGCTTCAAATGACTAAAGGCTATAAACTGGAAGGTAAAAAGCTGGGACTAGTACCAATTCTTAGGGCGGGTCTAGGTATGGTAGACGGAATGCTTAGTATTATGCCTGCTGCAAAGGTCGGTCATATAGGATTATATAGAGATCCTGAAAGTTTAAGTCCTGTAGAATATTATTGTAAGCTTCCATCGGACATTTCACAAAGAGATATCTTTGTACTCGATCCGATGCTTGCAACAGGTGGTTCAGCTACCGCTGCTATTCAATTTTTGAAGAACAGAGGTTGCAAAAACATTAAGCTTGTTAATATTATTGCTGCACCTGAAGGAGTTGCAGTTATAGAAAAGGATCATCCGGATGTAAATATTTATATCGCCGGTCTGGACGAGCGATTAAATGATCACGGGTATATTCTTCCTGGCCTAGGAGATGCAGGAGATAGATTATTTGGTACAAAATAATATTGACTTTTAAAGATGAAGCGAAGTAGTTTTTTATGTATTTCACTTGTTTTATAGAGGAAAAACAAGTATTTTACACAATAGCATAGTCAAGGCATATGACCTGATCACTTGCAAACTACTTCGCTGCGATGTATAATATATATAGCTTTAAAATAGGGAGAGTTTGTTTTCTCGACTTGTCATGATTATAATACTTTGTGAAATCGATATCTTTATAATAATCATTGACGATACATTATATATGGAGGTGAAGTCTATGGATGCGATTAAGCTGGTAAAACAAGCAGAACAAGAAGCCGAAGAGCTTATAAGATCTGCTAAAGCTGAAGCTAGGGAACAATTAGAAGCTGCCGGCAAAAGAGCTGAGGAAGAGTACCGTAAAATCTACGACGATGCGGTTGAACAATCTAGAGTGCTAAATTCAGAAGCGGAAAAAGAAGGCAATGAATTAGCTGGACCTCTTCTTAACAGTGGCGAAGAGATCTCTAAAAAACTCGACAATATATCCGTCGAAGAACTCGATAAAGCTGCAAGCATTATAGTAGAGAGGATAGTGAAAACAGATGGCAATAGTTAATATGAGTAGTTTCGATCTGTTTGCTTACGATGAGGATAGGCAAGAACTACTTGATGAACTACAAAAATTCGAGTATGTTCACTTTTCCGATACCAGCGAGTTGTCAGAAACAAATGAGCTTGATAAGATAGAAATTCCCGACTCATTAGTAAAAAATCAAGATGAAGTAAACAAACTGAGTTGGATGATAGAACTTTTAAAACCAAGAGTAGAAGCTCCAGGAGCCTTGAAAGCATTAAAAGAGGGATTAAGAACATATACACTTCCTCAACTAGAGAGTGAAGCTCAAAATATAGAGTTTAATAATCTATATACCAAGCTTAAAGAAGTTACCAATAGACTCGATGAGATCGGTCAAGAGACTAATAATCTAAAACAACAGATTGAAGAATTAAGTCCGTGGGAAAATTTAGATGTTCAGATTTCTGATATAAAAGATGGAGACGGAACTTTTATTTTCACAGGGACTATACCGACTAAACAGTTAAGTGATGTTGAAGAATCATTTAAAAATTATAAGTATACTCATATTCAAAAAGTCTCTCACCAAAACAACTTAAATTATGTTGTTGTGGTAACTCTTGAAGAAGAGTATGCTAATGCAATTGAAGAACTAAAAAGAAATGGATTTAACAGAGTCAGGATTAATACTACCGGCAGAGTTGATGAAGAGATAGAAAGAATAAAATCCTCCATTTCTAGTTATGATGATGAGAAAGTAGAGTTAAATGCTCAGTTAGATCATTATACTTCGCACTTAGAAAAATTAGAGCTTTCTTATGAGTATCTAATGAATCAGAGACTAAAACTTTCTACTACAGAGAAATTTGCTCAACTTAGTGGAATTAACATAACTCAGGGTTATGTACCGACTGAGATGGTGGATAGTTTTAAAAAGGTTCTGGATAATACACTTGGAAGTAGATATTACGTAGAAATTAAAGAAGCCGAAAGAGATGATCCAAATATCCCGATTCTACTTAAGAATAATAAATTCAATGAGGTATTTGAATCCATTACCACGATGTATGCACTGCCAAAGTATAATGAAATCGATCCTACTCCGTTTTTCGCAATATTCTACTGTATATTCTTCGGTATGATGGTTGCGGATATGGGATATGGTACCTTGGTTTTAATAGGAACTGCGATTGCACTGAAGTTCTTTAATCTGAAACCTAGTATGAGAAAGTTTATAGGATTTTTCTTCTTCCTCAGTATAAGTACTATAGTATGGGGATTCATTTATGGGTCGGCCTTTGGTATATCATTACCGTTTAAGCTAATCGATACACAAAATGATGCCATTAAACTTTTGATATTATCAGTAATCTTTGGTGGTATCCATTTATTCTATGCTATGGCTATACAAGCATATATGAAGATAAGGGATGGCAAACCTATGGATGCTGTATATGATGTACTCTTCTGTTACATGGCTCTAATGGGTGGGGTTGTATTCTTACTTTCAAAAATGGTACCTAGTATTCCTTCAATTGCCGGAACGATCTCAATGTGGGTCATGATTGTTGGAATGGTTGGAATAGTACTATTTGGTGCAAGGGATGCTGGAAGTCCTGTTGGTAGATTCGTGGGTGGATTATACGAATTATATGGAATTTCTTCATATGTCGGAGACCTCGTATCTTATTCAAGGCTGATGGCTTTAGGACTAGCTGGTGGTTTTATTGCTGTTGCTATCAACATGATAATAGCAATGCTTCCAAAGAATATAGTTGGAATTGCAATAGGGGCAGTAGTTTTTGTATTTGGTCATCTATTTAATGCGTTCTTAAGTTTACTTTCCGCATACGTTCACACTTCAAGACTTACTTATGTTGAGTATTTCGGTAAGTTCTATGAGGGTGGAGGAAAGAAATTTAATTTATTTAAAAACGAACCAAAATATATAAATATTAAATAATAGGAGGAATTATCAATGGGTGAAAACATTATGGGAAAATTTTTTTTAGAGTATGGTGGACTAGTGTTTGCTTCACTAGGAGCTGCAATTGCAGTACTACTATCAGGTATAGGATCAGCTAGAAGCGTTGGAAGCGCAGGAGAGGCAGCATCAGGCATAGTTATTGAAGAACCTGAAAAGTTCGGTAAGTCATTAGTACTTCAGTTATTACCGGGTACACAAGGACTTTATGGATTCGTTATCGGTCTAATCATCATGACTAAACTAAACACAGGGATGTCATTACAAGAAGGACTTTACATTATGATGGCAGCACTTCCAATCGGAATCGTAGGACTATTATCAGCAATTGCACAAGGTAAGGTTTCTGTAGCAGGTATGCAGATTCTAGCTAAAAACGAAGAACAGCAAACAAAAGGTATAATTTACGCCGTAATGGTTGAGACTTATGCTATTCTTGCTTTCGTAATGTCATTTATTTTACTCAACCAGGTGCAATTCTAGAAAATTAAGGATGTGGTGTTATGTCAAATTTAGAAAACATTACCCATAAAATACTGGATGACGCTAAGAAACAAGTAGCTGCTATAAAAGTTGAAACCGGTGCGCAAATTGAATCAATTGTAAAAGCTAAAGTTGATGAGGCGACGAGAGTAAAAGAGAGAATGCTTGAAAGAGCAGAATTGGATGCTGTATCAACTAAAGATAAAATTATTTCTGCTGCATCTCTTAAATCGCGTGATCAGCAATTGATGGCAAAGCAAAGGGTTATGGACAAAGTGTTCGAACTTGCAAAAGAAAAGCTTAAGAATTTAAGCGATGATGAATATAAGAAGTTTGTTGATGAAAAATTAGGACTTATGGAGCTTAATGGTGATGAAGTAATCATCCCACAAAGTGGAAAAGAAAGTCTATTTAAAGGATCTAAACTTAAGGTTTCTGATTCAGAAACAGTTGAATCCGGATTTGCTATAGTTTCAGGAAAAACTGTTATCAACCAAAACTTTAATGATCTAGTTGATTTTAATCGTCTAGATTTAGAAGGAGAAATAGCTAAGATACTATTCGATGGAAAGGAGTAAGATTATGAAGAGAGAAGATTTTATTCAAAGCTCTACCAGAATTAGAGTTATGGAATCAAAACTCCTTACAAAAGATCAATTTAATAGAATGATCGAAGCTAAAGACATAGAAGAGGTTGTACGTATCTTAAACGAAACGGTTTATGCTAATTCTTTTAATAGACTAAAAAGACCTGAGGATTATGAAGAAGCACTTGGATATGAGATTAAGGAATTATATAAAGAGGTAAAAGAGATTGTGCCTCAT
Source organism: Bacillota bacterium (assembly GCA_023443025.1). Lineage (GTDB taxonomy): Bacteria > Bacillota > Clostridia > Tissierellales > Peptoniphilaceae > Microaceticoccus. The sequence continues at coordinate 21,858 of JAEZWM010000011.1, read as the reverse complement.
CCCGAAATTGTTGATTTTGCAACATTAAAATATGATGCTCATAATCTAAAAGTAATCTTTAAAGATCATATACTCGGAAGGGACTCAAAAGATCTTTTAATTGATATCGGAAAAATTGATATCGATAATATAGAGTCACAAGCAGATGCGGGAGATAGAAAAGGTATAGATGACAAATATGATAATATTGCATCGGATATAGTAGATAAGTTTGAAAAAACTACCGATCCGCAATATGTGGAGTTAGTTGTCGATCTTCATTTCTATGAAACCATGCTTAAAATGGCCGAGAAGATTAAATCCGAAAGGTTTATTAGATATGCAAAAGACTATATAGATTTTAGTAATCTAAAAGCTCTATTCAGAATGAAAAGACAGAATAAAGATATGGCCTTTGTTACATCAGTACTCGGTAAAGGCGGAAATATAAGCACTGAGGAGTTAGAGAGCTTATATTTTGAGTCTATGGATAATATCGTTCATAGACTAAGACTAAAGCCTGTTGGAGATTCTCTTACAAAAGGATTCCAAGATTTTGAAAAAACCGGTAGGTTGTCAGATTTTGAAAAAGCAATGGATGATTATCAAATGGAGTTTATGAAAGAAACTAAATTCATAAGCTATGGGCCTGAAGTTATATTATCCTATCTTTTCGCTAGAGAAATTGAAATTAAAAATATTAGAATAATACTAGTTTCCAAGCTAAATAAGCTTTCTCCAGAGTTTATTAGAGAAAGGTTGCGTGATAATTATGTATAAAGTAGCCGTTATTGGAGATAAAGATTCGGTCTTAGCTTTCAAAGCGCTTGGTGTAAGTGTGTTTACTGCTATCGAAGCTGACGAGACAAGAAAACTTGTAGATAGCTTAGCAAGAGACAATTATGGTGTAATTTATATTACAGAGCAGCTAGCGAGCATTATACCGGAAACTATTAATAGATACAATGAGATGATCATACCCGCTGTAATTCTAATTCCAAGTAACCAAGGCACTTTAAATATTGGTATGGATAGAATTAATAAGAATGTTGAAAAAGCGGTTGGATCAAATATTTTATAAAGGAGAGGGCTTATATTGAAAGTTGGAAAAATTGTTAAAGTCTCTGGTCCACTCGTAGTAGCCGAGGGGATGGATGAGGCCAACGTATACGACGTAGTAGAAGTATCAGAGAATAAGCTCATCGGAGAAATTATAGAGATGAGAGGCGATGAAGCCTCAATTCAAGTATATGAGGAAACAACCGGGATTGGACCTGGCGAAGACGTTTATACAACAGGATCTCCATTATCAATTGAACTGGGACCTGGACTTATAGAAGAGATGTTCGATGGTATACAAAGACCGCTGGATGAACTTAGAAAAGTTGCGGGAGATTTCTTGGTTAGAGGTGTAGAAGTACCAAGATTAAGTAGAGAGAAACTTTGGGATTTCGTTCCTGTAAAAGCGGTAGGCGATGAAGTTGTACCAGGTGACATCATAGGAGAAGTTCAAGAAAACGCGGTAGTAAGCCATAAAATCATGGTTCCTCATGGTGTATCAGGTAAAATTACCGATATAAAATCCGGTGAACATACTATAATAGATGACATCGCTACAATCAGCGGTGACAAGGAATACAAAGTTCAAATGATGCAAAGATGGCCTGTTAGACAGGGAAGACCATATAAGAAAAAATTGGATCCTAACATCCCACTTGTAACAGGACAGAGAATTATAGATACATTCTTCCCCGTAGCAAAAGGTGGTACAGCTGCTATTCCTGGACCATTCGGTTCCGGTAAAACAGTAGTACAGCACCAGTTAGCTAAGTGGGCAGATGCAGATATAGTAGTGTATGTAGGTTGTGGAGAGCGTGGAAACGAAATGACCGACGTACTGATGGAGTTCCCTGAACTTATTGACCCGCAAACCGGCGAGTCATTAATGAAGAGAACTGTATTAATTGCAAATACATCAAATATGCCTGTTGCGGCTCGTGAGGCATCAATCTATACAGGTATTACCATAGCAGAGTATTTTAGAGATATGGGATACTCAGTAGCTCTAATGGCTGATTCGACTTCCAGATGGGCGGAAGCACTTAGAGAGATGTCAGGACGTCTTGAAGAGATGCCGGGTGATGAAGGTTATCCTGCGTACTTAGCATCACGTGTTGCTGAGTTCTATGAGAGAGCAGGAAGAGTTATAGCTAGTGGAAATGATGACCGTGAAGGTGCACTTACTGCAATAGGTGCGGTATCACCTCCTGGAGGAGATATTTCTGAACCGGTATCACAGGCAACTCTTAGAATTGTAAAAGTTTTCTGGGGTCTTGATTACGCACTTTCATATGCAAGACACTTCCCTGCAATTAACTGGTTAAACTCATATTCACTATATCAAACAAAGATGGACGATTATTTCGACGAAAATATCGATCCTGAATTTGCTAAACATAGAATTGAAGCGATGGCATTACTATCAGAAGAATCAGGTCTACAAGAGATTGTAAGACTTGTAGGTAGAGATGCACTTTCTGAAGAAGACCAATTAAAACTAGAGATTGCCAAGTCTCTAAGAGAGGACTTCTTACAGCAAAATGCTTTCCATGAAACCGACACATACTGTTCGCTTGAAAAACAAAATAAGATGATGCAGTTAATATTAAAGTTCGGTCATGAAGCGAAACGAGCACTAGATCAGGGAATTTACCTAAACGAAATTCTTGCACTACCAGTTAGAGAAAGAATTACAAGAAGTAAAAATACACCTGAAGATAACTTAGAAGAAATAGAAGCAATCAAAGAGCAATTAGTAAGTGAAGTAGAAGAATTGATTGCTAAGGGAGGTATCCCACATGCTTAAAGATTATAGAAGTATAACCGAAGTAGTAGGACCACTTATGGTTGTTGAAGGTGTTGAAGGAATTAAATACGAAGAACTTGTAGAAGTTGCAATGCAAACCGGAGAAAAAAGACGTGGAAGAGTTCTTGAAATCGATGGTGACAAAGCAATGGTTCAGCTATTTGAAGGATCTTCAGGAATAAACCTAAAAGATACATCAGTAAGATTCCTTGGTAAGCCACTAGAGCTTGGGGTATCAGCAGATATGATCGGTCGTGTATTTGATGGGCTTGGAACTCCGATAGACGACGGACCTGCAATAATCCCTGATGATAGATTAGATATAAATGGTGCGCCAATAAATCCGGCATCAAGAGACTATCCGGAAGAGTTTATCCAAACCGGAATCTCATGTATAGATGGTCTAAATACACTTGTAAGGGGACAAAAACTTCCTATATTCTCAGGATCAGGACTTCCTCATAACAACGTAGCTGCTCAAATTGCTAGACAAGCTAGAGTACTAGGTGAAGGAGATAAGTTCGCGGTAGTATTTGCTGCAATGGGAATTACATTTGAGGAAGCACAGTTCTTTATCGATGACTTTACAAATACAGGAGCTATTGATAGAGCAGTATTGTTTATGAACCTTGCAAACGACCCTGCTATCGAGAGAATTGCAACTCCAAGGATGGCACTAACATGTGCTGAATACCTAGCATTTGAACAAGGAATGCATGTACTTGTTATACTAACTGACCTTACTAACTATGCAGAGGCACTTAGAGAGGTATCAGCGGCTAGAAAAGAAGTACCTGGAAGAAGAGGTTATCCTGGTTACCTTTACACCGACCTTGCATCTTTATATGAAAGAGCAGGTAGAGTTAAAGGTAAAGCCGGATCTATCACTCAAATCCCAATTCTAACAATGCCTGAGGATGATATAACGCATCCAATCCCTGACCTTACAGGATATATCACTGAGGGACAGATAATACTTTCAAGAGAGCTATACAAAAGAGGAATTGCTCCTCCAATAAATATAGTTCCATCATTATCAAGACTTAAAGATAAAGGTATTGGTAGGGACAAGACAAGGGAAGACCATGCGGATACAATGAACCAGATCTATGCAGCATACACTGCAGGTATTCAAGCAAGAGAACTTGCGGTAATCCTTGGAGATTCAGCACTATCAGAAGCAGATAAAGCATTTGCCAAGTTTGCAACTGAATTTGATAAATTATATGTAGATCAAGGTTACTATACAAACAGAACTATTACAGACACTCTAGATCTTGGATGGAAACTACTTGAAATAATTCCAAGAACAGAATTGAAGAGAATTAGAGACGAATATATTGACAAGTATATGGACAATAAAGCTTAAAGGAGCTGATTAAATGGCTAGGCTCAATGTTAATCCCACCAGGATGCAGATGACTCTATTAAAAAATAGACTCAAAACATCCGTAAGGGGACATAAGCTCCTTAAAGACAAGCAAGACGAACTCATGAGAAGATTTATTGAAATGGTAAGGCATAATAAGCGCCTGCGTGAGGAAGTTGAAAAGGAGCTAGCAGATTCATTTAAAGATTTTTTACTGGCTAGTGCTGTCATGAGTCCTGAGATGCTTGAGGAAGCAGTTTCCTTTCCACAGCAAAACCTTACGGTGGATATAGAACAAAGAAATGTAATGAGTGTAAATATCCCTGTAATGACTTTTAATACTGGAGAAAGTGAAGAAGCCAATATATATCCTTATGGTTATGCACATACATCAGCTGAACTTGATGATGCAATATTAAAACTAAACAAGATCATGGAAAGACTCCTAGAGCTTGCAGAAGTAGAAAAAGCATGTCAGTTAATGGCAGATGAAATAGAAAAAACCAGAAGGAGAGTAAACGCTCTAGAACACAGGACAATCCCTGACCTAGAAGAAACTATAAAATACATTAGAATGAAGCTCGACGAAAACGAAAGAGCAACCATCACAAGACTAATGAAGGTCAAGGACATAATAGCAAAGAATGGCTAAAACAACACAGTTAAAAGAAGAGCTAAAGTTAGCTCTTCTTTTTTATGCAATTGATAAAATTATAAGAAAGCATAAAATACATATAAAAATGGGGTCAGGCATAATGAAAGTAATGAAAATTGTATAATATTACATATATGCTATAATATATTAAAGGAGGGATAAGCTTGGCAAGGAAACCTCGTGTCCAACAACCGGGTATGATTCATCATGTTATAGCGAGAGGAAATAATAAAGAATCCGTATTTAAAAAAGAAACAGATAAGATTAGATACCTACAGCTTTTAACAAAGTACAAGGAACAACATAAGTTCAAATTATTGGCTTATTGTATAATGGATAATCATATTCACCTTTTAATCAAGCAGGGTAGAGTAAGTCTATCAAAGACCATGCAATGTATTCAGCAGTCTTACACTCAGTATTATAATCATAAATACAATACAATCGGTCATGTATTTCATCAAAGATTTAAATCAAAACCTGTATGCGATGAATCATACTTATTGATCTTAATTGCATATATTCATAATAATCCCAAAGATTTAGGAGTGGTAGATCTTTTAAAATACAAATGGTCTAGTCACAATGAAATTCTCAACCCGAGTTCTAAAAACATAGCTGATGTTGATGAATTATTCGAATTAATAGGGAGAAAAAGGAAAAGTATTATACCGGAGTATCTTTGGTTATTGGGTGAAGTTGATGATGAATTCGTAAAACAACAGTATTTAAGTGGAGATAAATTAGAAGAAAAGAGGTCGGAAATATATATAGAAGAAAGAACTGAGATAGTTGAAAAAAGAAAGTTTTTGATTTCAGAAATACAAAATATAGTAAACTCCTTTGTAAACAAAGCTGATTGTGCTGTTAGTAAAGCTATTGAAAGAAGAGTAATTATATTACTATGCGATGAGTTTTGTGACGTATTGGACAAAGAAATTGCTGAAAAGTTACAGATATCTATCGGTACAGTAAGAAATATAAGGCTTGAGATCGTGAAAGGAAATTTAAATAATTTAGTGCTGGAATTGTTAGTTAAGATTAAGGAAACTATAAATGAAGATATGCATATAAATGAATAAATACACAAAAAAAGTTATCTTCATGATGCCTGACCCCGTTATTTTATTTTTAGCGTAGATTAGCGAAATATGTTATAATATTAGTCGTGAAATGATGTTGATGGAGGTTACTTAAGTTTTGGAAAAGATTTTGGTTAGGAAGAGTGATCCGCTTAAGGGTCATGTTAAGATAGATGGGGCTAAAAACTCAGCGTTGCCGATTATTGCGGCTTCTTTACTTGGGACTGAGGATATTATATTAGAAGATGTACCTGCTCTTGCAGATGTTAAAGTTATACTGCAGGTTCTTAAAGAGCTTGGTGCGGTTATTGAATACTTAGATGAAAATACTGTTAAAATAAATTCTGCAAATTTAAGTTCTTATCAAACGCCTTATGAGCTAATGAGTAAGATGAGAGCTTCATTTTTGGTTATGGGTCCACTTTTAGCAAGGCTTGGTAGAACAGAAACTCATATGCCGGGCGGTTGTGCAATTGGGAGTAGACCTATAGATCTTCACTTAAAAGGGTTTATCGCTCTTGGTGCACTTGTAAATGAGAATACTAATGTCATAGGTGCTAAAGCTGCAAACGGACTTATTGGTGATATTATTTATCTGGACTTCCCATCTGTTGGAGCTACTCAAAATATCATGATGGCAGCAACTCATGCAAAGGGTGAGACCGTTATAGAAAATGCTGCGAAAGAACCTGAGATTGTAGATTTAGCTAACTTTTTAAATAAGATGGGTGCTGATATCAAAGGTGCCGGAACTTCTTCAATAAGAATAAAGGGTGTAAACAAACTAAAAGGTTGTACTCATCAAATAATTCCGGATAGAATTGAAGCTGCAACTTTTATGGTTGCTGCAGCGATTACTAAGGGAGATGTGACTATTGAAAATGTAATTACAAGCCATATCAGACCTGTAATTGCTAAACTAAAAGAAATTGGCTGTATAATTGAAGAGTTTGAAAATGAGGACGTTGTTAGGGTAATTGGTCCTGACAAGCCTAGAGGTACTAGAATTAAAACACTTCCTTATCCTGGCTTCCCTACGGACGTTCAGGCTCAGTTTATGGCGCTTATGACAGTTTGTGAAGGAATTTCAAAAGTTGAAGAAACCGTATTTGAGAATAGATTTATGCATGTTGATGAGCTCAACAAAATGGGTGCATTGATTGTAACCGAAGGTAAAGAAGCGAGGATAGCCGGCGTTCCTAAGCTTAAGGGTGCGAATGTAAAAGCTACTGACCTAAGAGCCGGAGCAGCACTTATTTTGGTTGGACTTATTGCCGAGGGTATTACAGCTGTAAGCGATATTTATCATATCGATAGAGGTTATAACAATATAGTTGGTAAGCTAAGGGGACTTGGAGCTAATATAGACAGAATTGTAGACTAGAATTATTATGGAGAATCTTATCAGTACTGCTTTAGGATTCTCTTTTTTTATACAAGGGTTGACAATATGCTTGAAATTGAAGGAATGATAACCGATATTATTTTTAGAAATGAAGAAAATGGATATACTGTCTCTAAGTTTGAAACCGATGATGGAGAAATAACCGTTGTTGGGATATTACCTGCTACAGAGCTAAATAAGAATTTTACTCTTAAGGGAGAGATAGTCTACCATGACAGATATGGAGAGCAGTTTAAGATATATACTGCTTCTATTTCTATGCCTAAAACCAAATCTGGAATCATAAAATACCTTTCATCCGGCCTGATACCACATATTGGAGAAAAAACTGCTCAAAAAATCGTAAACCATTTCGGTGAAGATGCGATCGAAAAGATTGAAGCAGATCCCTATCTGCTTTTAGAAATAAAGGGAATTGGAAGAAAAAGAATAGCAAATATTGCCAAAGCACTTGATGAACAAAAAAATAGTCGTGATATAATCCTTTTTCTACAGGAAATGGGTTTTGGTATTAGCCAATCAACTAGAATATATATGTATTACCAAGAAGACACCATAGATATGGTTACAAAAGATCCCTATAGATTAATTGACGACATAAGAGGAATTGGTTTTATAATTGCGGACAGAATTGCGATGCAGAACGGCGTAACTCCGGATTCTGAATTTAGAATTTATGCCGCTATCAAATTTACATTGGGCAATGCTTCTATCAATAATGGAGACTGCTTTCTCTATGTGGAAGACTTAATCCATAGGACTTCAGATCTACTTAATATCCCTGTCGAGAATATCGAAAGAGTTCTACTGATGAAAGTTATGGATGGTAGTTTAGTCAAAGATATTATCGGTGGAAAGGAGATTATATACTATGAAAATCTCTACAGAGCGGAGGATTTAGTATCAACAAGGCTTATACAACTAATTAATTTAAAAAGCACAAATGAAGTGGATATTAAAAAAGTTTTGTGTAGTAATACTTTAAATGTACTTGATGACAAACAAAAAATAGCTATTCAAGAGGTCTTCAATAACAAGGTATGTGTAATAACGGGTGGACCCGGAACCGGTAAAACGACAATAATAAAGTCGGTGGTTGAGGTAGCTATGAAGACTGATAACAAAGTCATACTTTGTGCTCCAACCGGCAGAGCTGCGAAAAGATTAGAAGAGAGCACGGGGATTTCTGCTACGACTATTCATAGATTATTAAAGTACACCAAACAAGATGATGGATTTTTAAGTTTTGAACACGATAGAGATAATCCTATTGATGGTGATATAATAATTGTAGATGAAGCATCAATGATGGACATAGAAATTACTGCCAGACTTGTTGACGCTGTAAATATCAACTCTACAGTTGTGTTTGTCGGTGACATCGATCAGTTGCCTTCTGTCGGTCCGGGAAATGTACTTAGAGATATCATAGACTCAGGATTTGCAAAAACAATCACACTTGATACAATTTACAGACAAAATGAAGATAGTAATATAGTTACAAATGCACATTTGATTAACACCGGAAATATGCCCATTGTAAATGAAGAAGGAAAAGACTTCTTTTTTATAAGGACGAATTCTCATTATGAGGCATCAAAGATTATCTCAGATCTTGTAAATAGAAGACTTCCAAATTACTATAACTACGATCCTTTTAACGATATTCAAGTATTAGCCATAATGAAAAGAGGATTAGTAGGAACTGAAGAATTAAATAAAAACTTACAAAATGTACTAAATAATAAAAATACTTCAAAATATATAGAATTCAAGGATATAATCTACAGCGTTGGTGATAAGGTAATGCAGTCGGTAAACAACTATAGCCTTGAATACACTGATGAATTTGGGATAAAGCAAGAAGGTGTATTTAATGGAGATATGGGGATTATTACCGATATTGACACTGAAACTGGCACACTGGTTGTAAAATTTGATGATGGCAGGATAGCAAAATACGAGAAGGCAAATATTGAAGAATTGATGCTAAGCTATGCTATTACCATTCACAAATCTCAAGGGTCAGAGTTTAAAGCTGTAGTTATTCCAATAACCTCCGGACCATATATGCTTCTTACCAGAAACCTGATTTATACAGCTATCACCAGAGCTAAAGAACTGGTAGTACTTGTTGGCGATGAAGAAGTTTTAAGAAAAATGATAGATAATAATATGATAAGCAGCCGTAATTCATCACTTTCACATAGGATGAAAATCAAAGTTGAATTGTTTGAGGGATTATAGATGAGTTTATTTGATGAACTTTTTTTCATTTCAGAAAATGAATGCTCCATTTGCAAATATAGTGAAGCAGGTAAAAATGGGATATGCTACGATTGTTATGATAGTTTAGATATTGTTAATAGCAGTTATTTCGACTCCGATATAAATATCCAACTGCACTATTCGCTGTTTTATAACGGATTTTTGAAAAATGTGATTGATAGATTTAAATTTAGAGGACAAAACTACCTATATAAATCCTTGGGAGATATAATGTCGGATACTCTTAAAAACCTGGGTTTAACAAAAAGTTTTGATCTAATCGTTGCAGTGCCTATGCATAAATCCGATCAAAAAATCAGAGGATATAATCAGTCATTTTTATTGGCGAAGAGAATATCAAAGAACACAGGTATTCCTTTTAATCCTGCTATACTTCAGAAGATAAAAGAAACGAAACAGCAGCATTCACTTAATCCAATCGAAAGAAGAAAAAATCTTAATAATTCGTTTAAAACCTCAAAAACGAATTCAGTTTATGGTAAAAGAATTCTTATTGTAGACGATATTATCACTACAGGTGAGACCATCAGAGCTGTTTCACACGCTTTAAAGGAGTGCTCACTTTCAAGTGTAGAAGCAATCGGTCTTACTTCAAGTAGAAGAATAGATTGATAAAAATTATCAAACTTTTACATATATTTGACAATACCTAGCTTTTAAATACTAATTAATGACATAATATGATATAATACATGTACCATACTTTAAAGGAGGTTAGGTAATGACAGAAAAGAAATTTAAATTAGGTCTGGTATCAAAACTTATAATTGCAATTATAGTGGGTATTATTCTTGGACAATTAAAGTTTATTCCGCCGGCAGTATTAAGAGTCTTGATAACGTTCTCTAGTTTATTCAGTGGGTTCTTAAACTTCGTAATTCCACTAATGATAGTTGGATTTGTTGTTAAAGGGATTGCGGATTTAACAGAAGGAGCAGGTAAATTATTAGGGATTACAGCACTAACAGCATATGGATCAACACTTGTTGCAGGAACACTTGCATACATTGTTGCATCAATCGTATTCCCATCATTTATTACACCTGAACTAGTACAAAAGATATCTGAAGCAGGTGAAGGGTTAACTCCATTCTTTACTATACCGCTTAAGCCAATGCTAGATGTAACAGCGGCTATAGTGTTCGCATTCATGATGGGACTAAGTATTTCATGGCTTAGAAGCAAAGGTCAAGGGGCTGTTCTTTATGAAGCATTCTCTGACTTTGGAGAAATAATTGTTAAGGTATTAAACACCATTATTATTCCATTATTACCAATTTATATTGCCGGTAACTTTGCAAACATGTCATACTCAGGATCAGTATTCAGTGTAATGTCAGTATTCTGGAAGGTATTTATAATTGTAATTATAATGCACCTACTTTATATCTCATTACTATTTACTGTATTTGGAACATACGCAGGCAAAAATCCTTTCAGACTTATCAGAAACCAAGTTCCAGGATATATGACTGCAATTGGAACTCAAAGTTCTGCAGCTACAATTCCTGTAAACTTGAAATGTGCTGAGAAAAATGGCGTATCAGAAGATATTCGTAACTTCGTAGTACCGCTGGGAGCAACAATTCACTTAGCCGGTTCTATGATTACAATTACTTCTTGTGCTACAGCAGTGCTTTTAATGAACAATATGCCGCATAATATAACAATGATCGTTGGATTTATTGCTATGCTGGGTATAGCAATGGTTGCAGCTCCAGGAGCACCTGGTGGTGCAATTATGGCAGCACTTCCATTCCTACCAATGGTTGGAATTACAACAGAAGTACTACAACAACTAATGATTACTCTTTATATTACACAAGATAGTTTTGGAACAGCGGCAAATGTCTCCGGAGACAATGCTATAGCAGTATTTATAGATAAACTATATAGCTCTAAGATTAAAGGAGAATAATTAAAGCAAAAAGACCCTGCCTAATTTGGCAAGGGTCTTTTTTAATTGTTTAGCTTCTTTATATTGGCAAATATCGTTTTATTATAATCCTTCATGCATCTTATATACATAAAGGATGATGATAGGTATGCACCAAGTATCATTATCATAGAAGAAAGGTAAAGCCAAGTTAATAGTACGATTATTCCACCCAGAGAGCCATAAGTCTTATCATAGTTACCAAAGTTATCTACATAAAAGGCGAAAGCTCTACTAATTAGGATCCAAGAAACCGATGTAAAAATAGATCCCGGAAGTGCATCCAAAAAGCTTACCTTTATGTCCTTTCTATTTGGAGCGAATTTATAAAGTAAGGTAAAAATAATAATCATAAAAATGATTGGAGCAAGTGCTCTGAAATATTCCCAAATCATACCGATTAATCTATTCTCACCAATGATTGAATAGACGGCATTTATTATAACATTTCCAAATACCCTACCGGAAATCATTATGATTAGTAGGAAAGATAAAGCGACAGTAAATAGTATACTGAGGAGTCTATCCAATACAAATCCTCTACCTTCTTCGTTACCAAATGCTTCGTTGATCTCCCTCATAAGTTTCATAATACCATTTGAACCGGACCATAACGCGATAATCAACGTAACAGATAATAGAGTTCCACTACTGGAATTAATTAAGCTGGTTACTACTGGCTTAACCATCTCCATTACATTTGCAGGAAGAAATTCAAGCGCTCTAAATATAACGGACTCCTTACCTTCAGCGATGAACCCAATAATATTTAAAAAGAACATCAAAAAAGGAAATAGGCTAAATAACATAAAATATGCTAACATCGCACCCGTACTAACGAGATCGCCATTTTTTATTTTACTAAACATCATTTTTATAAATTCTTTGAAATATTGCTTTTTTTCGGTTTTTTCAATCATATAATCACCTACCTTAAAAGGTCTATAATTGTTTGATACCCTAAAATCACAAATTGCAAACAGTACATGATGGCTTGTATAAAATTTCTGTACTAAAAGGTGGGAAGTAAAGGTCAATTCCGCCGCTACTATGGAGAAGAAACACAAATAGGAGAAACTGAATTAGATTTATAGTTTTATAAAATCTATTGTTTAGGATATAATATAGCTTAAGATAAAATCTTTTAAATATCATATTTGTAAATCTACATACCATAGATATAATTATATTTTATAAAAAGCAAAAAAAAGAATTGGAGCTATTATGAGTTATAAAGTTATTAATGAACTGGAAAGAAGACTAAGAAAAAATCTTAAAACAGCAATGGTTATTATTACAGAAAAGACCGGATCATCTCCCGGAGTGGAGGGAAGTATGATGCTGGTATATCCCGATGGAGAAACATTCGGCACTGTAGGAGGAGGTACATTAGAATTTAATATAATTCAAAGTGTTTTACAAAAGATGGAATTATCCGAAAATTTTAGGTTTGAATATGATCTGTCTGAATCCGGTGATATCTCCATGATATGTGGAGGAAAAACCTCAGGATATGTAAAGTATTATAACAATAGAAAACCTCTAGTGATTTTTGGTGCAGGTCACGTAGGTAGAGCATTAGTTAAGGTTGTATCGGAACTTGGATTCGAAATAACATTGGTAGATGAAAGAAAGGAATATCTCGAAGATCCTATGTTTGAAAACATCAACACGATTCACTCATCTTTTGAAGAATTATCAGATGAAATCCAACTTGATGGAGCATATATTATTATAATGACTCCTTCCCATAGCTTCGATTATGAAGTGCTTAGGGCAGTAGTAGGTAGTGATTTTGAATACTTGGGAATGCTCGGAAGCCAGAAAAAAGTAAAGACAATAAAAGATAGGTTAATTTCAGAAGGTGTATCTAGGGAAAAGGTAGAACGATTATATATGCCGGTTGGACTAAATGTAGCTACAGGTTCTCCTGAGGAGATTGCCATATCAGTAGCTGCTGAATTACTTGCTGTAAAAAATTCGGTGGATCATGTAGCTCATTTAAGCGAAAATAAGAATTAGAAAAGGAGTCCAAGACTCCTTTTATTTTGGGAAATATTCAGATCTATATACGAATTTGTCGGCTCTTGCAAGGCTCTTGGTATATTCAATTACAGAACCATACATATCCGAACTAACTCTGGTGATGTTTAGACATGGATCGGAATTTTTGACATCTAAAAATTTTGCTTCTTCACTGCTCAGAATTGATACCGAAAAAGACTCTATAACTTTATATATTGATACTCCATAGTTATTCTTCAGTATTTCATAAAGTGGTTTTTCTTCTAGCAGTTTTTTTGTAATTTCAGGAAAATCATCATACTTTATTGAAGTTGTTTCGAGCATCATAGGTGTATCATTTGCCTTACGGAGTCTTAAAAAAGTAATGATAAGATCCGACTCTGTCAAATTCATTATATCCCTTATTTCAGGATTTGCATTTTCAATATGGTATTCTATTATTTCTGAACTTGGAATTTGTCCTAGTCTTTTAATTTGGTCTGTAAAGCTGAAGTAATCCGATAAATTGTGCATTACCTCTTGACTTATGACAAAAGTGCCTTTACCTTGTACTCTTTTAACAAATCCGTTTAATTCAAGTTCTGAGATGGCATTTCTAACTGTAGTTCTACTTACCCCATATTCTGTACAAAGCGTTCTTTCAGACGGAATCGCATCACCTATTTCAAGACTTTTTATCCTTTCAATTAAGGAGCTATATAACTTAGAATATAGTGATTTATTTTTCAATTTTATTCTTCCAAGATGAAGCTGTGTCTTTAAGAACGCGATTTAAGGTGTTTATATTTTCGACTCCTACAGTATTTAGCCATTCTCTACCACTACTTTCGCTTTGAACGTACTTATTTACACCACCGGCCCAGGTGGCTCTACCACATAGTACACCATTATAATTAGAACCGGATTTTTTAGCAAACTCGAGAGTTTTTAAAAATAGCTCAGTACTTACTCCGGCACTTAAAAATATAAAAGGCAGTGTTGATAAATCTGATTGCTCTTTAAAATAACCGGCCGCTTCTTCCGCTGTGTATACATAGTCATCACTAAAGCCTTGAACATATTCCATATTAACTGGCACCTCAAGTTTTAGGACATCTACATTGTATCTAGGCTTAACAAACTCACGTACCGATTCATTAACCTTATGAGGTTTAACCATTGCGTATTCCTTAGATTTTGAATCGGAAATATTCTTGTCGTAGGTAATTATTTCTAAAAAGAAGGGAACATCTTCTCCAAGACATTCATTACCAACTCTTTCAATAAAAATCTTTTTGTACTCATTATTTTCTTTCTCATCATCTACATCATAATAAAGTAGAATCTTTATTCCTTCAGCACCTGCTTCGACAAGTCTTTTGACGGACCAATCATCGAGAAGAGCAGGAGTCCTCTTATCATCTCTATACCCTGTTACTTCATATGCCATTAGCAGTCCGCTATCTTTTTTTCTAGCTTTAGATGCCGGAATGCCATAGATAGGATCTAGTAATATGGATGAAGAATGAGGAGTTAGGATTTCAGAAACGCATTCCTTAAAATCAACTATAATTGAATCTCTTTCTGAACCTTCATACTCAGGAATCATTTTTATCATAGCGCCACGTTGATCAATGGCAAGGGCTGCTATAACACCATCGGAATTGGAGTGTTTTTCTAATAAATTATATTTTTTTTCTGAGATTTTCATTATTTTCTCCTATTTTTGTAATTTAAGTATCTTAATTATTATTTTATAATTCGTGTATAACTACACCCTTAACCACTCTGTTTACAGTTCCTGTTTTGGATGGATTGTCAGGGGAGTTTCCTATCTTCAATGCTGTCATTAGAGCTATGAACTGAACTATTATAGCAAGTGGGAAACATAAATACATATCAGAGATTTCATTTTTACTGTCAAATTCTAACATATCCCAAGGAGCCTCTATATCATTGAAGGAAATAGAAAGTATCTTTTTACAAATTTTATCTGCATATATCTCTTCCAATATGTCCATATCATACTTTTTGGTATAATCGTCACCGGATATAAAAGAAACTACAAATGTATTCTCATCAATGAATGACTTTGGACCATGTCTAAAACCTAAACTGCTTTCATTGCATGTTACGACCTCTCCTGCAGTTAATTCTAGAATTTTAAGCCTAGCTTCGTTCGTAAGCTTATAAAGAGGTCCGGATCCAAGATAAACGATTCTATTAAAATCAAAATTAATATATCCCTCAAGTTCTTTTTGTTTAGAGATTGCGTTTTCACCAAGCTCTACAATGCTTTTAACGATATTATTCTGATCGGTCGATTGGTCAAAGATTAGTAGTGCGCTTAACATCATGCAAGTAAATGATCCTGTCATTGCAAAACCAAGATCATTAGATTTGTCGGGCATAAGGAGAACAAGTGCATTTTCTTCGTCTTTTAAATCCACTGCAAGTCTTCCCTCGCTTGCACAGGTTATCGCCATATGATAGATATTATCCACCAATTTGTTTGCAAGATTAACTGCTGCTAAGCTCTCAGGGCTATTGCCGCTTCTTGCAAATGATACCAATAGAGTTGGCACATCTTTTTTTAAATAAAGACCTGGATTCGAAACGATATCCGTAGTGGCAATTGAAACAAAATTATATCTTCCATGCATATTAAGATAATCTTCAATTATATTTCCAACATATTCTGATGTACCTGCACCTGTGAAGATTACTTTTAAATTAGGATCATCTATAGAGTTTAGAAAAGTGTTAATTGCGTCTATATTATCATTGTAAATTTCTAAGGTCTCTTTCCATAATTTAGGTTGTTGAGTAATCTCCTCGTAGGTTTTTACTGCACCGTATTTTTCTAGCGTTTCAGCGTCAAAATTAAACATAATATACCCCTTTCTTAATGGTAACTACCACTTTAATTATATGATAAGAGTATACTTAAGTCAAATAAATGCATAAAAAAACAATAGCATTGAAACTAATGCAGCTGTAGCATTGTTAGTTCTTTCTACATAAGGTAATAACCACTTATATTTGAGTAAATGCATATTATCAGGTATCATTAATATAATGAAATATAAGGAGGTATATTATGAGGAAGACTATAATAACAGGCACATATGCAGAAGCTTGGGTTTTTACAAATACTGCAGATGAGCAGACCCTCAATCAAATAAAAAACCTTATGGATAACGAAATTGTTAAAGATCAAGTTGTTCGGATAATGCCGGATTGTCATGCGGGACTCGGATGCGTAATCGGGACAACCATGACCATTACAGATAAAGTAGTACCAAATCTTGTTGGAGTAGATATCGGATGTGGTATGCAAACTACGAAGATTTCAAATTCTAACATAAATTTTGAGGAACTCGACAATTTTATAAAAAATAAAATTCCTTCCGGTTTTAATATTAGAAATTCCATTCACCCAAATATGTCTGAACTGGATTTAAAAGAACTTAAAGCCTTCAGGTATATCGACTATGAAAGAGCACTTCACTCAGTAGGTAGTCTTGGTGGTGGAAATCATTTTATAGAGGTGGCAAAAGATTCTCATGATAATTTATATTTAATCGTTCATACAGGATCTAGACATCTAGGATCTCAAGTGGCGGAACACTACCAGAAATTAGCTATAAGGTTAAGAATTGAGCAGATACTGGAAGAGAAGAAGAATGAAATACTCTTGCAAAGTCCAAAAGCCAATTTAAAGAAAGAACTTAGAAGAATCGAAAGAAAAATCAGTGGAGTTGAAAAGCAGCTTATGTATCTGGAAGGAAAAGATTTAGAAGATTATTTACATGATATGAATATAGTGCAAAAATATGCGTCATTAAACAGAAAAACTATAACAGAAGAGATAGTAAAAGGCTTAGGACTCGATGTAGTTGAGTCTTTTGAGACAATTCACAATTATATAAACCTAGATGAAATGATACTTAGAAAAGGCGCTATATCGGCTCGTGAAGGCGAAAAAGTACTAATTCCCCTTAATATGAGAGATGGGTCACTACTTTGTGTAGGAAAGGGAAATCCTGACTGGAACTTCTCAGCTCCACATGGTGCAGGAAGGATTATGAGTAGGAGCGATGCCAGAGAAAAGTTAAATCTTGAAGAATTTAAAGAAAAGATGGATGGAATTTATACCACATCTGTTAGTAAATCAACACTTGATGAAGATCCAGATGCCTATAAACCTATGGACAGTATTATTGAATCCATCGGAGATACTGTAGATATAAAAGATAGATTAATTCCGGTATACAACTATAAAAAATAGATAAGAATATGCTTGATTTTCACACATAAAAGTGATAAATTACTCATATCAAAATAAATCAACTGGAGATAATGATGAAAAAGGGAACATTTTATATTTTATGCTGTTATATATTATGGGGACTACTTCCAATCTATTGGAAGCAACTAGCTATGGTGGATTCGTTGTTCATACTTTCCTCCAGAGTTCTATGGTCCTTTGTATTTTGTGGGATAATAATTACTCTAAAGGGAGAATTTAAAAACGTAAGATTGGCATTAAAAGATAGGGTTATGACAAAAAATCTATTCATAGCAGGAATTATGGTATCCTTAAACTGGGGATTGTATATAATTGCTGTCAATAGTGGACATATTGTGGAAGCTAGTCTTGCTTACTATATGAATCCCATTATATCTATAGTAATCGGTTATGTCTTTTTTACTGAAAGGCTAAACAATATCCAATGGATATCTGTAATAGTTGCTTTTTTAGGAGTTGGATATTCAATAATTGCATATGGGAAGGTTCCGGTATTTGCACTGGGTATAGCAGGATCTTTTTCAATATATGGTGCACTTAAAAAGAAGATTTTTTGTAAGAACGAGGTTGGTCTTTTTATAGAAACCATGTTTGTACTACCTTTAGCACTGTTTTTTATAATTTGGAAATTAAAATTCAGCCCGGAGGGTATAATATATCCTGATGGCTGGAGGATACTTTATTTACCTCTCTCAGGTGCCATAACATCGATACCGCTTCTTTTATTTGCCGAAGGCATGAAAACAACTTCGCTAACGACATCAGGAATACTGATGTATTTTAATCCCACGCTTCAATTACTGGTAGGGGTCTTACTATATGCAGAGGACTTTACTTTTGAAAATCTTATAACTTTCATTTTTGTGTGGACTGCTATAATCATTTACCTACCTACAGTAATTAAAAAGAAGAATAAATTGAGAATATAGAACGAGGAATCCTTATGCTTAAAGATATTGTAAAAAAATATATAGATGACTGGAACTCAGGAGCTCCAAGCAAATATAACTGTGCTGAAGTGATATTAAGAAGTATGAATGACTACTATGATTTATCAATGTCAGAAGACGAACTTAAAATGGCGGCAGGCTTCGGAGGTGGAATGAAAGTGGGATCGGTATGCGGAATTTTAACGGGTGCTGTTATGGGATTATCTAGAATATATAGAGCGGATAACCCTGAGATAAAAGCTAAATTAAGCCTTAAAACTACGCAGTTAATGAAAGCTTTTGTTAGTAAATATGGTTCAGATATATGCTTTCATGTAATAGATAATGGATGTATAGATATGATATTTTATACATCTGATTTAATAGAAGATATTTGCGATTAGGAATAGGAGAGTAGAGATGGAAAAAGTTTTAATTTATAGCGGTAGTAGAATAAACATTGAAATGCTCTCAGGGATACTGGAGAACAACGGGATTGATTATTTAATTCAGTCCGGGTATGGACTATCAACAAGTGTTTATCCCAGAGGTAGCCTCGATATATTACATCTATATGTAAATGAAGAAGATGCAGAAGAAGCTCATAATCTATGTGGATTTATAGATTCGGAATGTGGCAAAGAATAAAATATTTTAAATATATTGACAAAAACTAAAATAGAGAATATAATCAATATCTAATACAGCGTTGACTTGGTAAAGTAAGACTATACTTTGTATCCAGAGAGGACCGTTAGGTGGGAAGGTCTATACAAATATTTTCTGAAGTGCACCAATGAGCTTTGATTCGAATTAAGTAGATGATACGGGATGCTCCCGTTATAGAGCTAGAGTATGATGTACTCGAAAGATGAGTCTTTTAATTTAAAGGCTCGAAATGGAGTGGAACCGCGAAACCTTCGCCTCTTGTTTGAGGCGGAGTTTTTTTATATTGGGACTTATCAGTATATTTGGAGGGATTATGATGAATAATATCTTAGAAACCATTGGGAATACGCCAATGGTCAGATTAAACAGGCTTGTCAAAAACCCTGAAGTAGAGGTTTTGTTAAAACTTGAGCAGTTCAATCCTGGTGGGAGTATCAAGGATAGAGCTGCATATCAAATGGTAGTCGATGCCGTAAATAGTGGAGTATTAAAGCCCGATGGAGTAATAGTAGAACCAACAAGTGGCAATACAGGAGTCGCACTAGCAATGGTAGGAGCAGTAATGGGCTATAAGGTAATATTAGTAATGCCCGAGTCTATGAGCATTGAGAGAAGGCATTTAGCTGAATCTTATGGAGCAGAGATTATTTTAACACCAGCGTCCGAAGGGATGGTAGGTTCTGTGGTTTATGCAGAAAAATTAGCCGATGAAAAAGGATACTACATGCCTTATCAGTTCGAAAATCCATCGAATCCTAAAGCTCATACAATGACTACTGCACTTGAAATTATTGAGAAAACGGGAGGTAAATTAGATGCATTTGTTTCGGGAGTTGGAACAGGTGGAACGATATCAGGTGTTGGAAGTGTTCTAAAATCAAAAATTCCGGGTGTCAAAATAATTGCTGTTGAACCCGAAAAATCCCAGGTATTAAATGGGAAATCACCCAATCCACATGGCATACAAGGGATTGGAGCTAACTTTGTGCCGGGAATATATGATGCTTCTGTAGTAGATAGGATCATAGCTGTTTCTGATGCGGATGCATTTGAAACATCCAGAAAACTAGCCAAGCTGGAGGGAATTCTATGTGGAATATCATCCGGAGCAAATGTATATGCAGCCTTAGAAATTTCTAAAGATTTAAAACCAGGCTCGAGAGTTGTGACAGTACTTCCGGACACCGGAGAAAGATATCTTAGCACAAATTTATTTAAAGAGGAATAAAAAATGAGATTTATTAAATATATAATAGAACTAGCAAAAAATGTAGTCGAAAAAGACCCTGCAGCTAAGTCCTTGTTTTTATCTATATTTTTTACTCCGGGAGTAAAAGCTCAAGCTTATCACTACCTGGCACATAGACTCTATAAAAAGGGATGGTATATGCTTGCTCAGATTTTAGCCCATAGAGCAAGGAGAGTAACCGGAATTGAAATTCATCCTGGAGCAAGCCTTGGAAGAAGGATTTTAATAGATCATGGAATGGGGGTTGTAATAGGAGAGACTGCAATCGTAGGCGATGATGTTACACTTTTTCATGGCGTAACACTGGGTGGTATTGGTGGGAAGCCAGGAGTTAAAAGACATCCAACTGTTGAAGATGGAGTTTTGATAGGTACAGGAACAGCTGTCTTAGGAGATATTATTATAGGTGCAAATACTAACATAGGTGCAAACTCAGTCGTTCTTAAAGATATTCCGGCGAACAGTACCGCTGTTGGATCACCAGCTGAGGTTGTAAAAAGAAATGACACAAAAAAGTTTTCTGAAAAAATTAAAAAAATCTCTTGACCATCACCCGAGGTATGAGTATACGATGTATCTGAGGTGATAATATCTTAATTAATGAGGTAAGCAAGATAACCGGTCTGACAAAAAAAGCTATAGATTACTATACCATGAAAGGGTTAGTAAATCCTAAGGTTTTGGAGAATGGATACAGAGACTATACCGGTTCAGAAGTAGAGACTTTAAAGAAGATTTGCGTATTGAGAAAACTGTCTTTGGGAACTGATGACATTGCAAAGCTACTGGAAAGTGGTGATACTAATCTACTATCCGAAATAGCTTTAAACAAAGAAATAGAAATCAAGCAAGATACCCTTAAGAAAAATCTTTTAGAAGAGCTGTCCATGGGAACTAGTTACGATGAGATAGAGCTAAAGTTAAAAGGGATCGAAAGGAGCTATAGTATTAGTAAAAGACTATATGATGCATTCCCAGGGTACTTCGGAAGGCTTATAAATTTAAACTTTGCAAAGTACTTGGACAGCGTTATTACGACTAGTTCTCAAGAAGAGGCTTATAATAGAATTATAGACTTTTTAGATAATTGTCCTAGTCTTGAACTTCCGAGTGA